>JAHEYF010000195.1 GCA_023251755.1 Bacteroidota bacterium | reverse complement strand
ATCAGGTATGCACAGCTCCACCAGGTTGATTGTGTATTAGTCATAGGCGGCGGTTCGGCTATAGACACCGCTAAACTAATTGCCTTGTTTTATTCTTTTGGTGCAGGACTTAATCCAGGTACTGTATTTCAGAACTATTCCGATCCATTTAAAATATACAATACACCTGTAAAAAATTTACCACTTGTTGCCATCACAACTACCTCCGGAACTGGCGCCCATGTTACCCAGGCAGCTGTTGTAACCGATGCCCTAAAGCAGGAAAAAGGAACTGTGTTTCACCAGAAAAATTTCCCGCTGCTGAGTATTGTCGACCCTGAGTTAATGTTGACTGTGCCTGAAAAAGCAACCGCTGCAACAGGTTTTGACACCTTTACCCATGCTTTTGAAAGTTTTCTTGGCAAGCACGTATCGCCTTTAACAGAAATGATGTGCTTAGAGGCAATAAGCTTAGTTGTAAAAAATCTTCCCCAGGCCATTAATGAACCGTCGAACATCGAATACCGGAAAAACCTCGCCTGGGCAGACACCCTTGCCGGAATGTGCCTCGCTAACGGAGGCGCAGACATACCGCATACACTCGGAGAGATCATAGGAGGAATTTGTCCGCGCATAGCCCATGGTGAAACGCTTGCTATTGTGTACCCTGAGTTTTTGAAATTTAAAAAAGACAAAGCCATTGAAAAATTTTCAAAAATAGCCATAGCCATGAATTCAAAACTGATTGCCTTTTCACAGGAGCTTGCTGCTGGCTTGTTGTACAAAGAAGTAAGCTCGCTGTTGCAACAAATAGACCTTTCCGTTTCTATGGCAAATTATGGAATTTCAAAAAGTGAATTTCAAAAAATCTGTGAAAGCCCTGTTCTCAATGATTTGGGTTTCTTTGCAAGTAAACAGGAATTGTTGAACATACTGACTGCAAGCCGTTCTTCCAAAATTCAAAAATCACATGCCTGAACCACTGATCAACCGAAAATTAATTGAGCTGGACCTGCTGGCCGACACAAAGGAAAAAGCAATTGCTGAACTTGCTGAAATGCTATACGCAGAAGGTAAACTGAGCGATTTATCCGGATTTATAGAACACATCCATGAAAGAGAACAATTAATGTCTACCTATTGTGGATACGATACAGCCATGCCGCACGCCGAAAGCCCTTTTGTAAAAGAACCTGCCTTTGCTTTTGGCCGCACCAGGGGTTTTTTATGGGATGAAAAGGATACACCTGTAAATTTTATTTTTTTATTGGCCATCCCCGAAACTTCTGAAAAGAACCCCGATGAGTCAAAACATATTCAACTCATGTCTTCCATCGCTTTTTTGGTATTAGAAGACAAGGTGAGGGAAATATGGCTGAATACCAGTTTAAAAAAAGATATAACAGACACATTTTTATTGTTTGAACAGCTTAATAAAATATAAATGGGAATTGGAAAGGAAACAAAAGACATATTTAAAAACACCGGACTGCATTTTCGGACTGGAGTTTCGTATATGTTACCGGTATTGTTGATTGGTGGTTTTTTTGGAAGCATAGCCGTGTTAGGGAAAACATCGGATGCAGAAATATGGAAACTGTTTAAAATCATTGGCGACATCGGACTTAAATATTTCGTTCCGGTAATGGCGGCTTACGTTGCCTTCAGCATAACTGATACTCCTGGTATTGCACCAGGATTTATTATTGGTATACTGGCCCAGGAAACAGACTCGGGAGGATATCTTGGTGCATTGGTTGGCGGAATTTTAGTGGGCTATTTTACGTTTCTGGCCTTAAAAGTAAAAGTTCCCGAAATGCTCGAAAGCAGCTGGGGGATGCTTGCCCCCGTGTTCAGTACACTCCTTGTTTCCATTCTCATCTTCTTTTTCATCGGCCCTCCCATTGCTCACTTAATGAAAACAATCAGTACATACCTGCAAAGCATAGGCAATGGTGGCAATGCAAGCATGGGGGCCATCATGGGTTTTTTTGGAGGCATTGATTACGGCGGGCCTTTCAGTAAAACACAAAGTACTTTTGCCACCGCTGTTACCAATTTAAAATTATACACCCCCCTGGGCATAGCAGGTGCTATTATTACAGTTCCACCTTTGGGCCTGTGCCTGGCTACTATTTTAAATCCTAAGTTATACACCAAAACAGAAAAAAATTACGCGAAGAGCTCATGGATATATGCCGTTGTTGCCGGCTTTACCGAAATAGCCATTCCACTTGCCGCGGGTGACATCATCCGCTGTACCATTGCAACAATTTGCGGTTGTATGATAACAGGAACATTGGCCGGTTATTTTTCCTTAGAGCTTTACACACCTGTTTTGGGCATACCTCAATGGTTTTTCTACAACAAACCTTTGGTGTATTTGTGTATACTCATTCCGGGCATTTTAACAACGGCCCTGGTGGTGAATTTTTTAAAGAAAATAAGTAAACGGAATATTGAGGAGATGGAGAAGGAAGAGAAGGACTAAATGTAAAAAGTTAAAAATGTGACTCCGGTTCCATCCATTATCAAATCTCAATACTTACATCTCAATACTAATATCTAACATGAAAATATCCCTAATAACCGCTTGCCTTGCCGGCGTTGCCCACAGTAAAATGGCTGCGGTGGCCATAAAAAAAGAAGCCCTGTTGCGGGGAATTGAAATTGATGTTGAAGAGCAGGGCGGGCATAAAATCCCCGTGCGTTTAACTCAGGAACAGATCAATGCATCCGACCTTGTTATTATTGCCAAAGCAGTTTCTATTTCAGGTAAAGAAAGATTGGCCGGTAAAAAAATATTAGATGTTACGGTGAGCTTTGCTCTGCGCAACCCAAAAACGGTTTTAGACCAGGCCATAGAATTAATAAATAAAAAATAATATGGAAGAGAAAAAAGTTATTGTAAAAGATAAAATTGGTCTGCATGCCCGAACAGCAGCGGTATTTGCCGACCAGGCCAAAAAATTCAGCAGCGACCTGAAAGTAATTTATGGTGCCAAGGAAGCCAATGCAAAAAGCATGCTTGGCTTAATGGGGCTTGGAGTAGGGCAGGGGAAGACAATCACCATCAGGGCTTCCGGCTCTGATGAGCTAAACGCTGTTAATTCCTTAATTCAATTTGTGGAGAAAAACTTTGAGTGATTAGCTGATGTGATGATTAGCCAATTAGCTGATGGGAGAGGCAGGTCAATGAAATTATGATAGCTGTTGATGATTAGCTGATGTGATAATTTGTAATGAAAGGAAAATGATAAAACTTTAGTTGAACCCCATCAGCTAATCATCACATCAGCTAATCATCACATTAGCTAATTAGCTAATCCTCTTTAAATAAACCCAACATGAAAACCATTCACTGTACACCCATATCTCCCGGAATAGCCATAGGACAGGTACAGCGGCTCCTTCAGGAAAAAATACCGGTACCGGAATACAGTGTAAGCAATACGAAGCGCGAGAAAAAAAGATTGGAAATTTCTTTTCAGCAGGCAAAAGAAAAAATAAAGTCCTTGATTCAACACGCTCTAAAAAATGAACTAAAGGAAGAAGAAGAAATATTAAAAGCCTTTGCCGGTATATTGGAGGACCCAGAATTGTTGGAGCTTGCGGTTTCATTGATAAACACTGAAAATACAAACGCTGAATTTTGTATATACAAGGCCGCCGAGCACTACGCAGTAATAATTGAAGCTGTGGAGGACGAATACATCAAAGCAAGGGCAAAGGATGTGAGGGAGGTGGCTTTGCTGTTAATCGAAACATTGTCGGATGGAAAAGCAAAGGTGAAAATAAAACTAAAGACACCTGTTTTTATAGTTGCACCTACCATTACTGTTAATGAATTGGTGAAATTAGATAAAAAACTGATACTTGGTCTGGTAACAGAACAAAACGGGCACAACGACCACACTGCTATCTTAGCCCGCTCGTATGGGATACCCTTTATAAGCGGGCTTCATAATTTAATGGAGCTTATTCAGCCCAACGATACCTTAATTGTTGATGGAAACAAAGGGAAAGTTATAGTACGGCCCACAAAAATATATTGCAAAAATTACGGGCTTCTAAAAGATGAGTGGGAGCAGTTTAACAGGGAGGCCTTCGGTAATTCCGCCTTGGATGCGTATACAAGAGACGGAAAACGAATAAAGGTATACGCCAATGTAAGTGATATGGAGTCGGTTGATTGTGCAATAAAAAACGGTGCAGAAGGCATTGGCTTGTTAAGGTCGGAGTTTCTCTTTTTAAACAGGGCTATTCTGCCAGATGAAGATGAACAAACCCAGTTTTATTCTGCTGTAAGTCATCTTTGCAATAATATAGAATTGGTCATTCGTACCCTCGACATTGGTGCGGATAAAAAGCACAGTCATCTTAACCTTGCCCACGAAGAGAACCCCGCATTAGGCTTAAGAGGACTGAGGTTGTGTTTTCAGCAGGAAGAAGATTTATTCAAACCACAGATCAAAGCAATATTGC
>JAHEYF010000098.1 GCA_023251755.1 Bacteroidota bacterium | reverse complement strand
TGTCATCTCAGTAAGAATAAGTCCAGTACCTGCCGTTGCCCTTGAACCATAATGAACCAGGTGCCAGTCGTTAACCAGGCCTTCATGGGCCGAGTATTGCCCCATCGGACTCATAACTATCCTGTTGGAGAGGCTCATCTTCCTTAACGAAAAAGGGCTGAATGCCGGGCTGGTGTTAATGTCTGGTATAGACTGTTTTGAGTGAAAGTTATGCACTGCTTTTGCAGCAAATGCTTTGTCCCTGCGCTGAAGATTTTCAAAAGTTATTTTTTTCGATCTCGACATCAGGCTGAATGCAAAGGACATAAAATCCTGTTTCATGTGCCTGTCCATGTCTTCGAACCAGGATAAGGACACATTGGCCGCATGTTGAATCATCTCTATGTTGTTCCGGGTATTTTTTTCATATTCTTCAAACACCGCCTTCGCATCTTTACCTTTGCAAACAACTGCATTGGCTAAGGCTATGGCCGACTCCATGGCTAATTTGGTACCGGAACCAATAGAAAAATGAGCGGTGGCTACCGCATCACCAATCAGAATAATATTGTCCTTGTACCATACCTTGTTCGTCACCACCGGAAAATTTCTCCAATACGATTTATTGGCTATTAATTTATGCCCTTCTAATTCTTTCTCAAAAATCTTTTCTATTTTTTGAATCGTGTCTACTTCATCCTGTACCCCAAAACCTATTTTAGCAAAGGTTTCTTCGGTCGTTTCAATCACCCAGGTGCTTTTCCCTTTTTCATATTGATAAGTATGGGCTACCAGTGTACCCTCAGGAGTAGACCTGAAAAAATAGGTAAAGGCATCCAGTGGTTTATCGGAACCCAGCCATACAAAACGGTTGGGTCTCATTTCTATTTGTGTTCCAAAATAATCTGCAAATTGGGTTCGTATCCCACTGTTGATACCGTCTCCTGCAATAATCAAATCACTGTCTTTAAACCGGGAAACATCGTCCACATTTGTTTCAAAATGAAGATTTACACCTTCCTCCCGGCAACGCTGAATAAGCAATAACAATAAAGTCTGACGGGAACAACCACAAAAACCATTGCCTTCTATTCTCACCACTTCTCCGTTTCTGGCGATGTCTATATTGTCCCAATAGGCAAAACTGTTTTTGATCAGTTCATAAGAACGTTTATCCTGGCTCAGGAATTCATTCAGTGTCTCGTCTGAAAATACTACGCCAAAACCAAAAGTATCATCGGCTTTATTTCTTTCGTACAAATTAATTTCACAGGCCGGTAGTGCTTTTTTCACCAGAATAGAAAAATACAATCCAGCCGGGCCTCCCCCAATTACAGTTATTTTCATCCTTAGCTATATTTACCGGCTGCTCATTGCAGATTTTTCAACCCAGTTAGACATCAATTCATTAGACGGCAAAGTTTCATCCAGCAATTTTTTTGCTGTTTCAATTCCCGCAACAGGCAAGCCACCCGGGTTCAAAACACCAATCTGAACTAAAACAGAAGCCTGGTCCCAGTAAATGTGTTCGTGGTACAATTTATCCCCTCTGAATTTAACAATAGCCACCAGGGGAATTTCAACATATTTTCCGGTAGCCTGTATACCTGGAAGCATCCAGTCTATTTCACAGGTGTGCGTAAAACAAAACAGCAATTCATCTACAATCTGGGAAGCTCCGATGGTTCTGGAAATAGAAATCAGTTTAGTATCTGCCGGGTTCGAATCCACAAAATGATTTTTATAAAAGCGGTGCAAATGTTTGTAACCAACTCCGCCGGTTAATGTTGGTATATGGTTAACGTAGGGTTCTGCTACCATGGTGGCCATCGTTTTATCCACATCCCTGCTGGCAAATTCATATTCGCAATGCTTGTCCCATAAATAAGACAGATCGTAATGAGGGCCTATTTCTTTGCGGAAAGCAGCGATGGAGCGCTCGTGTGCAATTAGGGCCGATGGTTTGTGAAAATGACTTCCTCCTTTTCGGGCAAAGGCATGATCAACACCGGGGTATAAATAAAGGCTCACATTTTCTTTATTTTCCAATGCAGCAAAAATGGCTGCCCTGGCCTCCGGCGGACAATATTGATCCAGCTCAGCAAAGTGCAGAGTTAAACTCCCCTGTATCTTATTTGCTTCTCCAAGGTAGCCGTCAAGGCCAACGCCATAATATCCCACGGCCACATCCACCCTGCACCTGCAGGCAGTTAAATAGGCCAGTGCCCCGCCCAGGCAAAAGCCTAAAACACCTGTTTTACCTGTAAATTCAGGCAATGCACGAAGAGCCGTTAAAGTAGCGTCAATATCTTCTACGCCTGAATCATGATTAAAACCCTGGTAAAGCTGCAAGGCTTTTCCCATGTCCGATTCATTGCTGTCATTTAAATTGACCCGGGGTTCCTGTCTCCAGAATAAATCCGGAACAAGTACAACATAACCTTCTTCGGCATAATAATCCGCCATGTCTGTCATGGTTTTATTGATCCCGAATATTTCCTGTGCCAATACTATTCCCGGTCCCGAACCACTTGCAGGAACAGCCTGGTAGGCCTGAAAGGTACCGCCATCTTTGGCAGTAATTTGAATCATTTTACCCATGATGTTTGTGTTGTTTTAAAATAAATGTTTGATGGATTAAGCCAATAAAAAAAGAAACAGTTCAACTTCTTTAGCGGCAAATGTAAAAAAACAATTTTATAATATTGAAATCAATTCTATATATTTGAAAAATATTTAACACCTGGGTTTTATACTGAAAGATAAATTGTGCTTTTATATCCTTCACACCCTGATTATTTAAGCGTAATTAAAGATTAAAAAGCCACAAACCAATAAGAATGATTGATTTTAAAAAATTTAAAGCCGCAGCTGTCCAGGCCTCCCCCGTTTATTTGAATGCGGATGCAACCGTTGACAAGGCCTGTTCCATAATTGCGGAAGCCTCCGCTCACGGAGCATCGCTGGTTGCATTTCCGGAGGTATTTGTGTCCGCTTACCCTTACTGGAATTGGATTCTTACGCCCCTGCAGGGAAGCAAATGGTTCGAACACTTGTATGTGAATTCAATTGATGTGCCCGGGAAGCAGGTGGAGCGCCTCTGCCAATGCGCGAAAGCGAACCATTGCAATGTGGTAATCGGCGTAAATGAACGGGCAGAAAAATCGGCAGGCACTTTATACAACACCAATTTAATTATAAGTGCCGAAGGAGAGCTCATCGGCAAACACAGAAAACTTGTGCCAACCTGGGCAGAAAAATTAACCTGGACAGGTGGAGACGGTTCTTCCCTGAAAGTTTATGATACCAGTGTGGGCCCTCTGGGTACCCTGGCTTGTGGCGAAAACACCAATTCATTGGCACGGTTTGCATTGCTTGCACAGGGAGAACTGGTGCACGTTGCCAACTACATCTCACTTCCGGTAGCCCCTGTTGATTACAACATGGCCGAAGCAATAAAAATAAGAGCAGCTGCTCATTCCTTTGAAGGTAAAATCTTTACAATCGCATCCTGTTCAACAGTATCAGAAGAAATCATCCGGACTTTTGAAAAAGAAGTACCCGGGGCGCGGGAATTGTTTAACAGAAAAAACAGCGCCTTTTCAGGCATACTCGATCCGGGCGGTCAGCTCATCGGAGATGCCCTGATCGACCAGGAAGGCATTGTATATGCCGATATAGACCTTGGCAAATGTATTCAACCCAAACAAATGCACGACATCACCGGGCACTACAACCGTTTTGATATTTTTGAATTAAAAATAAACACAGCCGCTCAAACAGCGCTGACTTTTACAAATGAAAACAATAAAAAAACAGTGCCGGCGAAAGATTTCCAACAGGAATTGGTGGATTAATTAATTTGAAACAGGATTTTTAACACGTATTAAACATGGATACTTATAATGACGAAGTTTATGGAAGAGCCAGGGTTAAAGGCAATGCAGAACTCGACGCTTATTATGAAAAACTTGGGAAATTAGATGCCGGGGCTTTATGGACCGTTGCCAACGATATTGAACCCTGGGAACCGAGACCGAATTCTGTTCCCATGTTATGGAAATACGATGAGCTAAGACCGCTTGTGATGGATGCAACTACCCTGGTAACACCCGAACAGGCCGGCCGGCGCGTGGTGTATTTGATCAATAAAAAAAGAGCCGATGTAAAAGCAGCTTGTGGCTGGTTGTTTTCGGGTCTGCAGGTTACCCTTCCCGGAGAATCAACTCCTGCTCACCGTCACAGGGCTTCCGCCCTGCGATTTATTATGGAAGGTTCCGGTGGTTACACCATTGTGGATGGTCATAAAATAAGCCTCGAAGTGAATGATTTTGTTATTACACCCAACTCGGCCTGGCATGAGCACGGGGTGGAAAAAGAAGGCAAGACCTGCATCTGGCAGGACGGCCTGGATATTCCCCTGGTAAATGCATTGGAAGCCAACGATTATGCAGTTTTACCCGAAAGCGGACAAAAACAGCTGTTTCCAACCGATTATTCACCTTCCATGTACGCAGGCAGCGGCCTTATTCCGGCTGATCCCCAGTGGAACAAACCCTACTCTCCCCTGTTCAGGTATTCCTGGAAAAGCACCTACGCGGCATTGTTAAAGGCAGCTGAAGTAAGCCCGGGTTCTCCCTTCGACGGGATCATCCTGCACTATTCAAACCCTTTGACAGGCGGCCCCGTAATGCAAACCATGGCTGCCAGTATGCAGCTCTTAAGGCCTTCGGAACATACAAAAGCCCATAAACATACGGGTTCTGTGGTTTACCAGTGTGCAAAAGGAAGCGGTTACTCCGTCATTAACGGCAAACGATTCAACTGGAAAGAGCGGGATATTTTTTGTGTGCCCTCCTGGCACTATCACGAACATGCCAACAACTCGGAAACAGAAGATGCCTGTTTGTTTTCCTTTAATGATTTTCCAACCATATCCAAACTCGGGCTCTATCAGGAAAAAGTATACCCGGGTACAAATGGATTCCAGCCCATTGAAGAAGAATAAAGTAAGATGAAACACCTGTATTTTCAACCATTAATATAATTCACCTATAAAACAATTATTACCTGTTACAACAATAAAATAAATATGAAATTAGTAACCTACAGGCACCATACTGATGCCGCCAGATTAGGAATATTGCATGAGACATTAGTCATTGATATGGAAAAATTCGGTGCCGCTGCCGGCCTGACTTTACCTTCTACCATGTTGGAATTTATTGAGCTCGGAAACATTGCAGTTTCAGTAGTAAATGAACTACTCAACAACATGAATAAGCGCTGGCTGGTTGGTACCGCTGTGCCTGCTGCAAACGTAAAATTACTCGCACCTATTCCAAGACCGAGAAAAAATATTTTCGGTATAGGACTCAATTACACTGAACACGTTACCGAATCGGCCAGGGCCCTGGATACCTCGGATCAGCTTCCTAAACAATGTGTTATTTTTTCAAAACCACCTACTGCTGTTATTGGACCCGGAGATGCCATTGTGCACAACAAAAAAATTACCCAACAATTGGACTATGAAGTTGAACTGGCCATTATTATGGGAGCAACAGCCAGTAAGGTGGACAAAAAAGATGCCCTGTCCTACGTGTTTGGATACAGCGTTATCAACGATATCAGTGCCAGGGATTGCCGGAGGGCCGGACAATGGATTGTATCGAAGGGCCAGGATACCTTTGCCCCCATGGGACCAATGATTGTCACCGCCGATGAAATTACAGATCCTCATAACCTGAATCTTAACTTAAAGGTGAACGGAATTGAAAAACAAAATTCAAATACAAAATTTATGCTTTTCAATGTAAATGCCATCATTGAAGACATCAGCGAATGCATCACTCTTGAGCCGGGCGATATCATCGCCTCGGGTACACCTGCCGGAGTTGGCGCCGGCAGAATTCCACAGGAATTTATGTGGCCGGGAGATGTGGTGGAAGCTACCGTTGAAGGTATTGGCACCTTAAGAAATCCAATTGTTGCAGCTTAATCAAAAAACAACATGACTAAAAAAAACACCTACCGGATCGGACAAATAGTTCCCAGTTCCAATATAACCATGGAGACAGAAATTCCTGCCCTGTTCAGGGCCAGGGAAAAAACCCTGCCTGAAAGATTTACCTTTCATTCGGCAAGAATGAGAATGAAAAAAGTGACAAAGGAAGAACTTGCCGCCATGGATGCCGCTTCCGACAACTGTGCACTCGAACTTTCAGATGCGCGCGTGGATGTAATGGGCTACGCCTGCCTGGTGGCCATTATGGCAATGGGCAATGGTTACCATTGCGTGTCTCAGGAAAGGCTCCACAAAAAAACAATTGAAAATGAATTCCCCACGCCTGTTGTTACAAGTGCAGGAGCGCTTATAGAAGGCTTAAATGTACTGGGGGCCAAAAACATTGCCCTGGTTATGCCTTACATGAAACCGCTGGCGCAAATGGTAGTGAAGTATATTGAACACGAAGGGTTTGTTGTAAAAGACTGGGTAGCCCTGGAAATACCAGACAACCTGGAAGTTGCTGCACAGGACCCGCAAAACCTGCTGAAAATTTACAAACGCTTAAATTTAACAGGAGTAGATACCCTTGTATTGTCGGCCTGCGTACAAATGCCTTCCTTAGGGGCCGTAGCCGCTGTTGAAAAAGAAGCAGGTATTCCGGTAACTACCGCAGCCATCTGTACCACCTATAAAATGCTGAAAGAACTTCAGCTGGACACCAGCATCCCGGAGGCAGGGGCATTGTTATCAGGCAGGTATTGATGAATTGAATACAAATTGTTGAATATAGAAAATTACATTGCAATTAAAATCGTTCTTTGAACTTTTTAACTTTAACCCGGCTTCTCACAGGCCACAGAAAATACTTTTTACTTTAAACTTGTAACTCAACCAAACAATGCCACAAAAAAAACAAGCCTTAAAAAAAGGAATTCAATCCATCGATATCGGATTTTCGATATTGACGGTTTTAATGAAGTCTGCCATACCGGTACCATTAAAAACCATTTCAGAAAAAACCGGCATGTCGCCAAGTAAAATACATTCTTACCTGGTGAGCTTTTGCAACCTGGGGATGGTGGAACAAAACGAAAGTACAGGGTTTTACAGCCTGGGTCCTTATGCGCTAAAGCTGGGTTTAGGGTACCTCGACCAGATCGATCTTTTTTCTGTTGCAAAGCCCCTTATGTATGACCTTGCCGTTGAGATCGGGCAAACCCTGTTTTTAGGGGTTTGGGGCAACCGCGGGCCTACTATTGTTTACCGGGTAGATGGCCCGTATAGCCAGACTATTTTTGATTTAAGAATCGGAAGCGTACTTCCTATCCTCGATTCGGCCCTGGGTTTAAATTTTGCAGCTAACCTGCCATTTAGTTTAATTGAACCCATTATACAATCAGAACTGAAACTTTCAAAAAACAAAGCACGGTTCAAAAACGAGAAAGATGTGAAAAAACACCTGGAAACCATAAGAACAGAAAAAATCAGTACCTGCAGGGGAGCTTTATTAACGGATTTCACAGCTATATCTGTACCCATATTTGATTATTCGGGAACTATTACAGCGGGACTTACCATTATGGGCAGAATTGATATGCTGGATGATAACCCAAAGGGTGCAACTGCAAATACATTAAAAATGGCGGGAGAGAAAATTTCCTTATCAAGGGGCTTTCACTAAAAACCAATTCCTGTTAGGATTATTGGATAAAACATAAATAAAGGGCCACACTCATTCTAAACAAAAAATCATGTCTGAGGTCAATCATTTAAAAACCAATAAAAACAAAAAACATGGAAAAAAAAGTAGTCCTTATAACAGGAACAAACAGTGGTTTTGGCTGGCTCACAGCCAATAGTTGCGCCGCTTCAGGCTATACCGTTTACGCTACAATGCGCGACATTAACGGAAAAAATGCTGCGAAAGCGAAAGCGCTTTCTGCATTAAAAAATGTTCACGTACTTGATGTGGAAATTACGGATGCTGCTTCAGTATCAAATGCAGTGAAGGAAGTTATTGCAAAAGAAGGGAAACTCGATGTATTGGTGAACAATGCCGGTTACAATGCCGCAGGAATTGCCGAAACATTTACAGAGCAGGATGTAGACAAAATGATGGACGTGCACGTAAAAGGGCCCTGGAGAATGATAAAGGCCAGTTTACCACACATGCGTAAACAGGGGGAAGGCCTGATTATTAATTTATCGAGCGGGCTTGGGCGTTTTTCTGCACCGTTTATGACTGTCTACAGTGCTGCAAAATTTGCTGTAGAAGGCTTAACAGAAGGCCTGCATTTTGAAGTAAGGCCCCTTGGGGTAGATGTAGTAATGATACAACCCGGTGCTTTTCCCACCGAAATTAACAGCAAATCCTTAAGCGGTTCCGATTCCTCTGTTGCAGCAGAATATGGCGAACTGGCCACTATTCCTGGTAAAATGGGGGAAGGACTGGGGCAGATGTTTGAGGCACTTAAACCCAACCCACAGGCAGTAGCCGATGCCGTTTTAAAGTTAATTGCCACAGCAAAAGGGAAAAGGCCCTTAAGAACAGTGGTTGATCCGGCAACAGGTTCCATTGTAGATACAGCAAATAAACAGGTAAAAGAACAATACGAAAAATTTTTAAGCGCTTTTGGAATGAGTGAAATGCTGAATTAAGTAAAACAAGCATGTTTCCGGAATTACCGCAACAAATAAAGTTGTTCTCAAACTGGCTACACCATATAGCAATTTGAATACATTACACATGAAATTATTTTTCTGCATCCCTTCTTACAGGATGCGACATAAATTATTACTTTGGCAATGATAAACGAAAACAACTTAAAGTCTGGCACAATGGCAACATGCTTTCACCTATTTTCATCCAGGGCTGCCGCATACCCCAACAATGCATTCCTTCATATACCCGCACAGGCTACAAAAGATTATGCCCATGGGCCGGTTGACCTCACTTACGGCGAGGCTTTATCCCGGATAGAAATTTTAAGGCGCATGTATAAAAATAAAAATTACAGCGCGGGTCGTCGCATCGCTTTAATGCTCGATAACCGGGTGGAATTCTTTTTAAATTTCCTGGCCCTCAATTCCCTTGGAATAAGTACCGTGCCCGTCAACTCACAGTTTTCAACCGAAGAAATGAGTTATTTGATCGGACACAGCGAGGCGAGCGCCGTAATTACTTTGCCCCGGTACATGAAAAAAGCCAGCGCTGCATGTGCGGTGTTAAGCCGGCCGGTTCCGGTGGTGCCTTCCGATGAACCCGGTCAATTGCCAGCCTCAACAGCAGCGGCAGGCGATCAGCAAATAAACTGCGATACAGAAGCGGCCATTTTGTATACTTCGGGTACCACCGGCAAGCCCAAAGGATGCATCTTGTCCAACAGGTATTTTATTTCCTGGGGAGAATGGTACACCAAGCTCGGCAACCTTGCCAGCCTTAGGCCCGGAGCAGAACGGTTAATTACACCCCTGCCCGCTCACCATCAGAATGCCATGGCCTGTTCCTTTATGGGCATGGTAAACAGTGGTGGATGCATTATACAACTGGACAGTTTTCACAGTTCAACCTGGTGGGAGGCAGTGAGAGATTCAAAGGCTACCATCATTCACTACCTGGGGGTTATGCCTGCCATGTTATTAAACATGCCTGAGCAGCCCAACGAAAACTTTAGCGGGCAAATAAAATTTGGATTGGGTGCAGGGGTCGACCCCAAACACCATGCGCGGTTCGAAGCCCGTTTTGGTTTCCCACTGCTGGAAGGATGGGCCATGACAGAAACAGGAGGCACCGCCTGCCTCATGAGCACCAAAGAGCCCCGAAACGTAGGACAGCGTTGCCTCGGCAAAGCTTCCTCCACTTTCGATTACCGCATCGTGGACGACAAAGGAGCTGATGTTATTCCGGGAGAACCGGGAGAACTTTTGGTGCGCACTACAGGTCATCAGCCCCGGCTCAACTTTTTTTCAGCTTATTACAAAAACCCGGAAGCCACCGCGGAAGCATGGGAAGGAGGGTATTTTCATACCGGTGATGTAGTACGGGTAGATGCAGAAGGTTATTTTTATTTTGTAGACAGACGGAAAAATGTAATTCGTCGCAGCGGAGAAAACATTTCTGCTGTGGATGTTGAAGCTGCTCTTTTGCAGCATCCTGCTATTTCAGCCTGTGCTGTAACAGCGGTCGACGATGAATTCAGGGGAGAAGAAGTTCTTTCCCTGGTTGTTCTGCGGCCCGGATCAGAACCCAGCCCTGCAATGGCCGAATCAATCCTGAATTTCGCACTCCACACCCTGGCCTATTATAAAGCGCCGGGACATATTATCTTTGTGGAAGAGCTCCCTATAGGGGCCACACAAAAAGTAAAACGGGGTGAAATAAAAGAACTTGTGACAAAGTGGACGAACACTCCCCTTCACTTCGACCTGTGTAAACTTAAAAAACGTCCGAAAAGCAATGCGGAATAAAAGCGAATGAACAAA
Organism: Bacteroidota bacterium; assembly: GCA_023251755.1. Taxonomy (GTDB): domain Bacteria; phylum Bacteroidota; class Bacteroidia; order B-17B0; family Aurantibacillaceae; genus JAHEYF01. The sequence continues at coordinate 5,636 of JAHEYF010000098.1, read as the reverse complement.
CAGACAAAAAACTATGAAAACCTGGTTCTGACGGCACCTGTAACCGTTCCTTACCAGCGTTTCTCACACCACGATGCAACCTGGTTCATTGGCCGCGCATTGCGGCAATTATTAGATAAAAGCAACTTGCAAAAAACGGCCATCGACGGGCTGGCCGTATCAAGTTTTACCTTAGCCCCCGATACAATCGCATCACTTACCGAGCAATTTGACCTTTCTGCACGCTGGCTCGAAGCACTTCCTTTTGGAGGGGCCAGTGCTGTTATTGCTGCAAAAAGAGCAGCACGGGCCATACAAAATGGCGATGCCACCGTAGTTGCCTGTATTGGTGCAGACACAGCACAACAAGGAAGTTTCCGCAATCTGGCGGCCAACTTCAGCCGTTTTTCTACTAATGCAGTATACCCTTATGGAGGCGCAGGCCCCAATGCCATTTTTGCGATGATCACCCGTAACTACATGGATAAATTCGGGGTGCAGGCCGAAGACTTTGGACGCATTTGTGTAGCACAAAGAAAAAACGCATTAGACAATCCCAACTCCCTCCTGAGAAAACCCCTGAGTATAGAAGATTACCTCAGTGCACGTTATATAGCAGAACCTTTGCGTTTATTTGATTGTGTAATGCCTTGTGCAGGAGCAGAAGGTTTTTTGGTAATGACAAAGGATCGTGCACATCAACTGGGCTTGCCTTATGCATCCCTGCTGGCTGCCGAAGAATACCACAATGCCAGAACAACGGAAGACATTCCCATTGGCGGCGCCTGGCGGGTGTTTAAAGACGACCTTTACAATGCAGCCAACTGCGGGCCAAAGGACATGGATTTTTTACAAACTTACGACGACTACCCCGTTATTGTAATGCAACAGTTTGAAGACCTTGGTTTTTGCGAAAAAGGAAACGCAGCAGATTTTGTCCGCTCAACAGACCTCAGCACAATCGGTAATGGACTTCCACACAATACCGGAGGCGGGCAACTTTCAGTAGGCCAGGCTGGTTTTGCCGGAGGTTTTTTGGGCATGGTGGAAGCCATACGTCAACTTACACAACAACCTTTAGGCCGGCAGGTAATAAAAGCGGAGCATGGTCTCGTCAGTGGCTTTGGCATGGTCAATTACAACAAAGGCTTATGTGCCGCCGCCGCCATACTAAAAAAAGGAACATAATAATGCAACAAGATACCCCTTCTTCAAAACAATTTCAGTCTGCAAAAGGCGAACTGTTACTACAGCACTGCCCCGAATGCGGAACAATGCAATACCCACCGCGGGAAGTGTGTAAAACCTGCCTGCAGCATGAACTGGAATGGAAAGCCGTTTCGCCGCAGGGCAGCTTATTGTCCTGGACAGTGCTTCACACCAGCCTGGAGCCGGCCTTTCAGAAGCACCTTCCCTGTTGCATTGCAGAAATAAAGCTCGATTGCGGTGCTCAGTTAATTGTGCAACTTGCCATAGAAAAACCCCTGGCCCTTATGCCGGTTATTGTGGAAATTGGTGAAGGCCCTCAGGGAACAGTCCTGTATGTGGCATCAAAAAAATAGACCATACAATTCTCGTCTACCAAAAGCAGACAAACACAAAAAAACAGTCCATACAAATGACAAGCAATAAAAAAACAGCAGCTGTGATTACCGGGGGTAGCCTGGGCATTGGCGCAGACATTTGCGAACGCCTTTTAAAAGACGGAATGCATGTAATTAACCTTTCCAACCAGCCCCCTAAAATTACGCATCCTCAACTGGAGACCATTGACCTTGATTTAACCAACAGAGCAGCCACCGAAAAGACGGCAAAAGAAATTGCAGAGAAATACCAGGTTTTAAAATTTGTACACTGTGCAGGAGCAGTGCGTCCTGCACGTTTGGAAGATGTAAAAATGGAAGACCTCGATTACCTCACCCAATTGCACCTCGGCTGCGCCATTACCCTTATGCAGTGCTTTTTACCGGCTATGCGTGCAGCGCAGTCGGGCCGCATTGTACTCATCAGTTCAAGGGCCGTGTTGGGTCTCGAAACCCGTACTGTTTATGCAGGAACAAAAGCAGCCATGCTGGGAATGACCCGTACCTGGGCCCTGGAATTTGCCAGGGACGGCATTACAGTAAATGCCATTGCACCCGGTCCTATAGTTACCGAACTGTTTCAGCAACACATACCCGATGCTGAAAAGCAGGCCGCCATTGCCAAAACAGTTCCGGTACAGCGCCTGGGCAAGCCCGGGGACATTGGCCGTGCTGTACATTTTTTACTCGCTGAAGAAAATAGTTTTATTACCGGGCAAACCTGGTACATTTGCGGAGGAGCCAGCCTGGCAAGCATCAGCATGTAATGCCGTTTATCCTTTTAAAATTTTGGCACAAATTATCTTGCTTCAAAAGAGGGAGGTAATTATTTTCGGCATTTTCCCTTACGTAAGTTTTTTACCGCTTAACAAATCCTATCCCGTTTCATTTGCTGTAGTATGTGGCTGTTGGTTCGATCCCTGTTTGTCTTTCACAGCAGCCGGTACATCTATACGGGTACTTAGCCCGCGTACACGGTCGAGAATTGCCGAAGGATGATCAGGCATGTTATCTGAGCGCCAGGCTACCATCAAATCGGGTCGCACCAATACCAGTTTTTTCTCATACACCCTGGCCGCCTCCGGATGCTGAATATCCACCAGAGCTAAGGGCATACCGCATGCTCTGGCAGCAGCTTCCATAGCCCCGCAATCTATTGAAGGGTCAAAACGCAGCAGGGTAAAACCTTTGCCAAATAAATCAAGTACAGAACGTTGTTTGTCGATCCACACATGCGGGGCTCTATGCCCTGGACGAGAAGTAGGGTAATACAAACGGGGGTGGTCAGGAGGCGCTTCGGAGCCATCCGGTACACATATAGCCGATCCCTCGTAACGGTAACCCAGTAAACAACCGGCAGAATCAATAAGACCAACAACCTGTGCATCCAAATCAGCATGAATCTGCAGGCGGGCATCTTCTCCCGCAGGGGTATTTTCGTCCAGCACTTCCCCGAAACGGTATATATTTTTCAATACTTTAAAATAATTCCCCGAAATCTGCGTGTTGCGCACCCCAATGGGTCGGCGTTCTTCAAAATAAGTATCCAGTAAAATGTCGCCTCCCCAGCCTTCCAGCAGGGCCTGCAATTTCCAGGCAATGTCCATGATATCTGAAACGCCTGTATTCATTCCAAATCCTCCGGTTGGGGTAAACAGGTGAGCAGCATCACCGGCCAAAAACATGCGCCCGCAACGGTATTGTTTGGCTACGAGGGCATGAGCCGTCCAGGGTTGACAGGAATATATTTCTACCGGAATGTCCCAGCCTGCAATGGTTTTGATCAGTTTTTCGGGTTGAATGTCTTCCCATTTTTCTCCTTCATGAAGGATATAATGATAAGTATAAGTAGTACCTCCGTCCCAGTTCATTACAAAACCTGCAGATTCTTTGCGCAATAAAAAATAAATATTGCCATGCCCAAATACCCTGTTAAGCCCGGGGGCCTTAAAATGTATGGCTAAAAAACTGCCTAAGCCCGCTTCACCTTCCAATTTTATACCAAGGGTCGACCGCACCAAAGACCTTCCCCCATCACAGGCCACTAAATAATCGGCAACAACCTCTTCCACTTCTCCGCTATCTGTATTTTTTATCAATGCTGTTACCTCCTGGTTGTTTTGCGTCATCCCAACGACTTCCCAGCCAAATTTTTTCTCAATATTTTCACGGGTGTATACATGATCTTTTAAAATTTTGTCTACTTCATTTTGGCCTAAAATTGTTTTTAAATAAGGGGAGTAATTTAAGCGGGGATCTATTTCCTTGCCACTGCTCACCAGTTCCATCAGGGTATTGTGCGATGGAAGGGCTATTTTGTATACAACACGTCCGCTCAGACTGCTTACAAAAAAATAATCGGCGGGCAGGTTGGGTGAAATTCCACTGTTCACTAAGTCCTGATCAATGCCCCAGCGGCGGTAGTATTCCATGGTACGGCTGGCAATGGCATTGGCACGGGGATGGGGATTCACTTCTTTCGATTTTTCCGCAATGAGACAATCCACTCCCCTGTAACTGAGCTCTGCAGCCAGTGACATCCCGACAGAGCCTCCGCCGGCTATAAAAACTTTTGTTCTTTGTGTTCGCATGACCCGTGTATTTTATTATTTTTCTTTTTTGTACCTGTCCTGGTTAACTTCTCGTTTAGTTCATTTCAATTTTTAATGCCCAGGCATGCAAACAGGGTAATTCGTTGTTGTTGAGTTGAGGAATAAAAACAGAAAGTTTGTTCCCGTTCAGTTTCCACTCTACCTTTTTTTGAACACCGAGCAGACTTATATTTTTTACTGAAGCACCGGGGTCCAGGTTTATTTCAAGCATTTTGGCGGGCCATTTTGTAAAAACAGCATAGGTGTTTTTGGATTTTTGCGTAAAATAGATGTCAATGCCTTCAAACACTTCTTTTGTAATTTGTTTTTTTCGTGTACCGTAAATGGCTTCTCCGTTCACCCTGAGCCATTCACCAATATCACTCAGGCGCTGTTGCATAATAACAGGGATTTGACCATCGGCTGCAGGCCCTACATTCAGCAACAGGTTTCCTCCCCTGCTTACAATATCAATCAGTTCTACAATCAGTTGCCTGGAAGTACTATAGTTTTCTAAATTTTCGGCGCGGTTATAGCCATACGATCCACCCACTCCCCTGCTTTCTTCCCATGGGTGCTGTTTGGTTAAATTGGCATCGTTGTATTCGCTGGAATAATAATCTCCATGATGTGCGGGCATGTCTTTTGCAAACCTGTCGTTCACCACCACTTCGCTTTTTACAGGAGATTCACTGTAAAGCCAGGATAAAAATTCTTTGGTTTTCCAGTACTCTTCTGTGCCGTCCCACTCCCCGGCATCCGAAAAAATAAGTGAAGGTTTGTAATTGTTTACCAGTTCTTTTAATTGCGGCATCACATGTTTGTCTACGTATTCATTTTCCGGTATTTTGTATTTTTCCACGAGGTTCGTGGGGATGTAATAACCTGATTCGGTGCGGTGTGTTTTTGAGCTTTCCCATTCTATCATGGAATAATACAAGCCCATCCTTAAACCCGAGTTTTTCACTGCGCTTGTCAGATCACCCAGCAGGTCTCTTTTAGGTCCTATGTCCATTGAATTGTAATTTTTTTTATAGGGGCTTTTTGTAGGCCATAAACAAAACCCATCATGGTGTTTGGAGGTTAATACCACGTATTTAGCTCCCGCATTTTTAAACATTTTTGCCCATTCATCCGGATTCCAAAGTTCAGCCTTAAATAAGGGGGCAAAATCCCGGTACTCAAAATCCTTCCCGTAATTTTTTTCATGAAATGTTTTTCCCCCGTTTTTTTCATTCTGGTACACTTTTGCATAATACCATTCGGCATAAGAAGCATACAGACCTTTTTCCAGCGGACGGTATGCCGGTACAGAATAAAGGCCCCAGTGAATAAAAATCCCGAATTTTGCATCTTCAAACCAGGCAGGGATGGGACGTGCATCCAGTGAGGGCCAGGAAGGGCTGTAAACCTGGGCCCTGCCGATGGAAAAAATAAAAATTAAAAGCACCAATGAACCTGTTTTACGCATGTTTATTTTGTT
>JAHEYF010000194.1 GCA_023251755.1 Bacteroidota bacterium | reverse complement strand
AAATCTTATTTATTGCGAATAAATTCCGATTAATTAAGATTTAAAATTTAACAACATGAAATTAGGTACATGGGAAATCATCCTCATTCTTGCAGTGGTACTGTTATTATTCGGAGGTAAAAAAATTCCTGAGCTGATGCGCGGTCTGGGCAAAGGCATGAAAGAATTTAAAGACGCCAAAGACGGTGTTGAACGCGATACGGATATAGAAAAAAAATAATCGCTACCGGCCTGTGTATTCTTTCAGGGATATAAATTCTCTTCAGACAGATCTTCGTTCAGGAAGCATCAGTTGCACGCAACTGGTGAATGAATTGTTGGCTGAAATTGAAAAAAAGAAACAACTCAATATTTTTTTAGAAGTCTTTCAACACTCGGCTTTAAGCAAGGCCAAAGAAGTGGATGAAAAACTAAAAGCCGGAACAGCCGGAAAATTAGCCGGCCTTGTAATTGCTTTAAAAGACAACATCTGTTATAAAGACCACAAGGTTTCCGCCTCTTCTAAAATCCTCGAAAATTTTACTTCGCTTTACAGTTCAACCGTGGTTGAACGTTTATTGGCCCAGGACGCCATCATTATAGGGCGTTGCAATTGTGATGAATTTGCGATGGGCAGCAGCAACGAAAACTCTGCTTTTGGAAATGTATTGAACCCGCTGAACGAAAAAACCGTTACCGGCGGCTCTTCGGGCGGTTCGGCAGCGGCTGTTGCAGCAGGCCTGTGCCACGCGGCTTTTGGTAGCGATACGGGCGGCTCTATTCGTCAACCTGCTTCTTTTTGCGGTGTGGTTGGTTTTAAACCCACTTACGGACGCGTTTCGCGCTGGGGATTGATTGCTTATGCTTCTTCCTTCGATCAGATTGGCCCGCTTACAAAAAGTGTGGACGACGCGGCTTTGTTGATGGAAGTGATTGCAGGAGCCGACGAACAGGACGGAACAGTGTCCTCAAAGCCGGTACCTTCCTATTCTTCTGAAATTAATAAATTTAGTGCCAAACCCCGCATTGCCTATTTAAAAGATTGCATTGAAAGTGAGGGATTGGACCCTGAAATAAAAGCAAACATCAATACCACTATAGAAAAACTGCGCAAGTCGGGTTATACCGTTGAGGCCGTTGATTTCCCTTACCTGGATTTCCTTGTCCCTACTTATTACGTGCTGACTACTGCCGAGGCTTCCTCCAACCTCTCGCGTTTTGACGGGGTGCATTACGGATACCGCAGCAAAAACGGAACGGATTTAGAAAGCACCTATAAAAAATCGCGCAGCGAAGGTTTTGGCAAGGAAGTAAAACGCCGCATTATGCTCGGAACCTTTGTGCTGAGTGCCGGTTATTATGATGCGTATTACTCCAAGGCACAAAAAGTCCGTCAGCTCTTACGTGCCAAAACATTGGAAATACTCCAAAATTACGACCTTGTTTTGACCCCTTCAACCCCAGGTACCGCATTTGAATTTGGTAAAAACAGCGCCGATCCTATTAAAATGTACCTCGAGGATATTTTTACCGTTCAGGCCAATATCGTGGGGGTTCCTGCTATTTCTATCCCGGCCGGGGTGCATAGCAACGGCTTGCCTTACGGACTTCAATTAATGGCCCGCCCTTTTGAGGAAGCTTATCTATTGGGCTTTTCCAAACAATTAGAAAAATTAATTCCCTGCTAACACACTCACAATCAGTCACACTCACGCTCAGTCACTCACACTCAGTCACTCTCACTTTCTAACATTCTCACTTTTAACTTAACAGTAGTTGAATCCATATTTATTTCCTGTTTTCGCCCTATTCACACACAATCGTTCAAAATAAAGAAAAATTAACTTTTTTCTTCAAACTGATTTTTATATAATTGTAAAAGCGTAACTATTTATTTTTTATCCGTTAAAGAGATATGATGAGGTTGAAAGGGAAAAGACATTTTATTGGAATAATCGTACTTATGTTAAGTTATAACCTGCAGGTTATGGCGCAAACCTTTGTGGCGCAGGACGATCCGATTGCGGCCATGCTGGATAGCCTCGCTACAAAAAAAATTCTGGAAGAAGCCTATTCAAGACCCGTCACCCCAAAAAACAACAAATACCACTTTGCCTCCGACTCCATTCCGCGTTACGATGAATTTATTTACGAATCGCGCCTGGCTAAATTAGATGCGAATTCCCCTTTTGATTTACAATACCACGAGTCGGTAAAGGGTTATATTGACCTGTACACTTTCCGTAAACGCGAATTAGTGTCGCGTATGCTGGGGCAGGCACAACTGTATTACCCCATGTTTGAAGAGGTGTTGGATAAATACAACCTGCCCCTGGAATTAAAACACCTGGCTATTATTGAATCTGCCTTAAACCCCCTTGCCAAATCAAGGGCCGGGGCAACAGGTTTGTGGCAGTTTATGTACCCTACCGGAAAAATGTATGGCTTAAACGTGACTTCGTATGTTGACGAGCGCTGCGACCCATTAAAAGAAACCATTGCAGCAGCCGAATACCTGCAGGCTTTGTACAGTATGTTTGGCGACTGGCAAATGGTGCTGGCTGCCTACAACGGTGGGCCGGGAACCATTAACAGGGCCATTCGCCGGAGCGGAGGTAAAAAAACCTATTGGGAAATCCGCCCTTATCTGCCCAAAGAAACACAGGGTTATGTACCGGCCTTTATTGCCGCCAATTACGTAATGAACTTTTATGCCGAACACAACATTTACCCGGCCATTCCTAAAAAAACTTATTTTGAATTAGACACCGTTGTCATTAAACAACCCCTGACATTTGCTCAACTATCCGGCGTATTGGATGTTTCTACCGAAGAAATTCAATATTTTAACCCCACCTATAAAAAGCAGGTGATCCCGGCCGGTGGTTATGTTTTAACCCTGCCAAAAACAAAAATAGGTAAGTTTGTAAACAACGAACAGGAGATTTATGCCCTCATCAACCAGCAAAGCCAACAACAAAAATTATTGGCAGAGGCTACGACAGTAAAGGAAACGCAAATTTCGCATACCGTTCGCAAAAACGAAAAACTCGGTACCATTGCCCGCAAATACGGAGTAACAATAGCCGACCTGAAGACCTGGAATTATATTGGTAAAAAAGGGATTAAACCCGGAAGAAAATTAGTAGTGTATGTGAAAGAAAAACAAGTGAACGCTGCGCCTGCAGCTTCTGAAAACAATGCCATTGTTGACCAAAACTTAGCCAATAAAGCAATGGAAAAAACAGAAAATAAAAAATTAGCCGAAAACACAACAACAAAAAGTGTTTATTATTACAAGGTTAAAAAAGGAGACAGTCTTTATAAAATTGCCAGCGACCACGGCATGAGTGTAGAAGAATTAAAAAAGCTCAATAAACTGAGCAGTAAAAGCAAACTTTCAATCGGACAGCAGTTAACGGTTAAACAATCCTCTTAATTTAGTTCATTGGCTTATTCGTTCTTCTGTTCAATCGTTTATTCCAGGTCTACCTGACTAATCATTCTAAATGGATACCGGTAAGAATCATATCTTTTTTTGCTCTTGTTACACGCAAAAAAAATTAATGTTGCAGGATCCTTGATACAATCGACTCAAACAAAAATTTCCCGTCTTCGTTAAACAATTCCTTGTCTGAAGCCCGCTCAGGATGCGGCATCATACCAAATACATTTTTACCGGCATTGCACACACCGGCTATATTTTCGATAGCGCCATTGGGATTGGCTTCAGGAGTTGTATTGCCCTGCTCATCGCAGTAACGGAAAAGAACCTGTCCGTTTTCATTGAGTTGTTTCAATGTTTTGGCATCGGCAAAATAATTGCCCTCGCCGTGTGCAATCGGAATTTTTAGGGCTTTGTCTTTTGGAATAGCATGCGTTAACAAGGTATCCGTGTTCTGCGATTTAATATATACATTTTTGCAAATAAATTTTCTTTCGGTGTTGTGCAACAAGGCACCCGGAACTAAGCCGGCTTCGGCTAAAATCTGAAAGCCGTTGCAAACCCCAAACACATAGCCTCCTTTATTGGCGTGGGCAATCACGCTTTCCATAATGGGCGAAAAGCGGGCAATGGCGCCGCTTCGTAAATAATCGCCATACGAAAACCCACCTGGCAATACTATAAAATCACAGCCTTCCAGGTCGGTGTTTTTATGCCAGAGTTTTACTGTCTCCTGCTTCATAATATCACGAAGCACATACACCATATCCTCATCACAATTTGATCCCGGAAAAACGACTACGCCAAATTTCATATTTTACTAATTTTTATATTAAGACTATTAAATCGTTTATATGTTTATTCGTTTATATGTTCGTGTAACGAATGAACGTATAAACTATTAAACGAAAGAACTTTGAAAGAGCTGCAAATTTACAACATTCGCTCAATTAAACACTAAAAAATCCGGAGGATTGCAGGCGCGAAAAAACAAAAGCGGTAATAAACAATAACAATAAAAAATCGGCAATGCCGGGTTTTTTAATTTTCCCGAGGTAATCGCCAATAAAAATTGAGCAGGGTATAATTAAAACGATGCCTAAAAACACTGGG
>JAHEYF010000097.1 GCA_023251755.1 Bacteroidota bacterium | reverse complement strand
AAAGAGAAGCCAGTGTACTGGGGTGGTGCGGACTCAGGTGCTGAATATAAATATAGGCCATGCCTGTATCGGGTGATAAGTCCTGTAACAAAGCCCTCACGGCATCAAGGCCCCCTGCAGAAGCGCCGATAGCAACAATATAAAAAGGTTCTTTGGATGGAGCCTTCAGCTTAACAATTTTCTTTTTTTTTGCAGGTTTTAGTTTTGCTTGCATTTTTTTATTTTCACTTTATAACATGATCAAATTAATTTTACAGCGCACCCAGGATAAATTTATTTTTTGGCGGACGGATGAATTTTTTTTCTACCATCAGTTGAAGGATATAACGAAGAACTTTTGAGAGTTCCATCATATCCGTTTTACGGGCATAATAATATGCGCCGGTCTTGTAAAGGAGATCCACCACTTCCCTGTTCAATGAAGTAGAAAGTACGATGACCGGAAGGTGTTTCAGTTTTTCATTGTTTTTTATTTCCAGCAGACATTCCAGTCCATTTTTGCGGGGCATGTTTAAATCTAAAAAAAGTGCGTCGGGCAGGGATTGATTATTTTCAGTGAGAAAATGAATTAATTTTTCTCCGTTCTCTACTGTTGTGAGCTGCGTTGCCACAGGCAATTCTTCCAATGCCTTTTTAAAGAAAAAGCGATCGTCTTTATCATCATCTGCAAGCAGGAGGTGCAGGGGTTTTATCATTTGATGAAATTGATGGGGCATTACAACCTAAATACCCATGATTAATACTAAACACAACAGCAATCAAAACACAATCAGCAGTGAAGGTAGACTAATTTAAATGAATTGGTAAATAAATTATTGACAGTGACCGATTGATATAAAATCAGCAGAATTACAACAAGAATGACTTAAATTACACACCGTGGTATTTGTGACGGATAGATGCAGAACTATAAACTATAGCGAAACAAGCTGGCTTTCGGAAGCCGGGTAGTAAAAGTACAAGTCATCAAAAACAAAGGCTTTAGCGTCAATTTGGTTTATTTTAAAATAATAGTACCTTTAAAATATGGAGCCGGAAAAGCGATTGTACCGCATACTGATTATAGACGATCACCACATCATACGTACCGGTATAAAGTTAATATTGGGCGAACGGATGAAGGTGCAGACAGAAGAAGCCTCCAACAGCAGCACAGCTATTGAAAAAGTAAAGGCCTGGTATTTTGACCTGGTTGTACTGGACATCAATATGCCTGATAATAATGGTTTTCAGTTGTTGACCAAACTTTTAATCCTTCAACCCGAACTCCGAATCTTAATATTTTCGATGAACCCGGAAGAGCATTTCGCGAAAAGGTTTATAAAAATGGGCGCCAAAGGATACCTGAACAAAGAAGCTTCGGACGATGAATTCATCAAAGCTGTAAATATAATTTTAGCCGGGAAAAAGTACCTGAGCTTTGCTGTAACTCAATCATTAATAAACGATACCACCAACGAAAAATCTGACAAGCCATTTGATTTACTTTCTGAAAGAGAATTTGAAGTGGCCATCAGCCTGGTAAAAGGTAAAACCCTTAGCGAAATTGCTGACGAAATGAACCTGCACAGCTCAACTGTTGGTACTTATAAAACAAGGATATTAGAAAAGTTAAACATTCAGAATGTGATTGAGCTCAATCAACTGGCCCTGTTATACGATATTAAAATCAGCCGTTGAGCAACTTCGGAATTTGAATTTTTATTTCCGTGCCTTTGCCCGCTTCACTTTGAATAAAAATTTGCCCGCCCAATTTTGCAACAAAGTCTTTTATGATTATAAAACCCAATTGATCTTTTATTTCAAGCGCTAAACCAAAATCATTTTCTTCCTTCAGTATGCTGTTGATTTGTTCTGCGCTCATACCTCTGCCATTGTCCCTTACACTTAAAAGAATATGCTCTTCAACTTCGCTTGCGGAAATAACAACCTTCCCGTCCGATGTGTATTTGTTCGCATTGTCTACCAGGTTTCTGATAATTATTTTCAATAGCCGGACATCAGACACAACAGTGATTTCATTTTTCAAATCAATCTGCAGAACATTGTTATTTATTTTGATACTATCTGCGTAAAACTCAAGCATCTCCCTGTACAGTTCACCAACACTGAGCTGTGCCGGCCTCACTTTAAAATTTTCTTTTTCAGATTTAAACCAGGCTAAAAATTCTTCCGTAAAAGCAAGAATAGATTGGGATGAATTTTTTAAATCAAGTGCGAGTTTTTTTACTTCTTCGTTTTTTTCCTTACCAATATTTTTATAAATAAAATCCGAAACCCTGGTCATAAACTTTAAAGGGGACCTTAAATCGTGTGCCAGGACGGAAGTCAGCCGTTCCTTTTGTTGGTTGCTTTTATAAAGCATATCCTCAGAAATTTTCAGGTCCGAAACACTTTGCTTCAATTGGGCTATTGCACTGTTCAATTCACTTGTCTTCTGGTCCACCAAATAGTCCAGTGTTTTTTGCCTGCTGATTAATTTTTGTACACGCATGCGGTATACTCCATAAATCAAGGCAACAAGAAGAATAATAAACAGCAGCCTTGCCACAGGTTTTTGATACCACCCGGGCAAAACGGTAAATTGAACCGTACAATATGAAAAGTTGTTTTTCCCAAATCCATTTATTTTTCTGATCCTTAATTCGTAATCACCGCAAGGCAGGGTGTTGATTGTTATTTTTCCATCAGCAGCTACAGGGTACCAGTTTTCACCAGTCTTGTCCAATGAATATTCAATACTTAAATTATTGGAATGATAAAAATAAGGAAGGGAAATTTCAACCTGTAAATGTCCGAAGTCAGGTGGAATTTTAATTTCCGCAGCCGGGTCTAAAATTAAACTATCCAATTCCACACAGTCAATCAATACAGGCAGGTAAGGCAGCACCGGTGAAACCGAATAAGGGCTGTACCATACAAAACCCTGGTATGAAGGGAAAGATATGTCTCCGTTGTGTTTAATGATACCACTGGGATTGCAGCCTCCGTTAAATTCATTGCAAATAAATCCATAACGTTTCTCGTAATAATAACAATACAGTCTTTCGTTTTTATTTTCTACATACTCATCCAGGTCCTGCTTTTTAAGCTGAAAAAGTCCCCGTGAAGTGGAGACCCAGATGGAACCGTTTTTATCCTGCAAAAAACAATAGCTGATGGCTAAGTTCCCTGCTGCATCAAGCGGAAGGGGGTAAAATTTTTCTTTAAAATAATAATAAGGCCGGTCTCTTGAAAGTGCAAATAAAATGGAGCCGTCCGTTAAAATACAAGCGCTTAATAAACATTTCCCTTTTAATTCATTTACTTCAGTCAACTTACTTGTTTTCATATCGTACCGGTAAAGCCCGTTTTCAGTGCTTATCCAAAGCAGCTGCTTGTTTTTTACAAAATGTTTGATGTTCGGGATCTTTGGTTCAACGTCCTTTATAAAAACCACCTTGTCGTTTAAGAGATAAGCTATCCTGTTACTTGTACACAACCAAAGGGTATCTCCATGGGGGTCAAAACACACTACGGGTTCACCAAGCGGGTATTTTTTTAATTCCTTCGTGCTGTAATTGTATTTAAAAACAGCAGTGGGGGTACTTCCCCAGATGTTGTTTTGCTGATCGCAATACAAACCTAATTTTAAAGCGGAATCAACCAATTGTACATTGCTTATCTTCCCCGATTTATCAAGCAGCCAGTCGGGCGTATACAGTGTGCCATCCATCAGCTCAGCCTGAACAAAAACATCGTCCATCCTGTATTTGTTATCGTATATGGTTGTAAACTGTTTCGGGAACATCAGGTAAAGCCCATCCGTATTGGTGGTGATATAATAAAAATTGTATTTGCTGTGAAATTTCAGCTGTGAAATATTTTTTATGGATTTATCAAAGGTCAGCAAACTCAGTTCAGGCAGGGAGTCTTTGCCCAGCACTACTTCATACAGCTTGTCCTCTGCACAACAGAAACTCCGGTAATGAACAGGAAACAATTTAGCTGAACCGGAAAACAGGACCTGGGAGCTTGATTGTTCTGCTGTTCTCCTCATCTTTTTTTTATACAACAAAACTCCTTTATCAAACATATATGTATAGCCCTCCTTTTCATCCATCAAAAACAACAAGCCATTCCTTATCAGTTTTATTTTATTTTGTATGGCGGGTACCCGTATACTTACTGTAGTATTCTTATCTGTATAAATCATTCCTGCATCAACAGACAGGTAAAAACCAACTGAATCCACCTGGTAAAAGCCTTTCACTTTTTCGTCTACAAGCTTCTGCAATTGATTGTTCCTTTCCGGTGGAAAATCCCCGAAGTCAATCACCTGACCGGTTTCAGCAAGAAAACAATTGAACCCCGCTTTCATCTGTGGGATTTTTGTGTAAGCTCCCCTCTCATCAATCCTGTAAAAAGTGTTGATCGTTATGTCGTACAGCAACACCTCCCCTTGCAGGTTTTTATACAGGCTGAAGCGGTCGTTCTGATCGGCAGGGTATTTTATTTTTTTATAATTTCTTCCGTCAAACCTGTAAAAACCACTGGAACTGATGATCCATATATACCCGTGAGTATCATCAGCGGCATCAATAATATAATTGTCTAAGGAACTGTTCTCTTCGTTGAGGTGTATGAATGAATACTGCTGAGGGCTTTTGGTTTGGGAATAAATAAAATGAGGGCTTAAATAAAAAGCCAAAAGTAAAAAGCCAAAAGCCAAAAAGTTGGAATCACGGTAAGCGGCTTTGCTGCACCTAAGTGCTTCGCAATGAAAAAAAACTGTATCAGTATTTTTAAACCTCATAACAAACTCCGCAATAGCTCAATTTTTTTGGGTATACGCAATTTATTGTGTTTTATATTCATTTCAAATTTTTTCTTTTCCATTGCCCTGCCTGGGTTTGAATGTTTGTAGTTTATTTACTACACAAATATTCTTAAAAAGTTACAGCATTTCATTCTGTAAAGTTCTTCTTTTGCAAACGAACATGAATCACCGGACCTGAATTTGAATAAACTGTACCCGTTCTTATTGTTGTAAGTTCCTCTTAATACGAGGTCAGAAATAAAAAACAAAGGATTCTACAGATCCTGTTAAAAAAATTATTCTTCGAGTCAGAAGAGTAATGTGTAGGTTAGGTTATATAGTTAGGTTACAATAAGGGGGTTATCAGGGAAAGGTAGTCCCCCTTATTGTTTTTTAAGCAGGTGTAGCAACTATTTACCAATGCCCTTCAAACGAATTCATCTTTCTTAAAATAAATTTATGCGCATAAATTCTAAAACTAATTTGTTATTGCTTTGTGTTTTTTCCATTCAGCTGTTTTCTCAGCATACTGTTCCTCAAAAAGACCTCTCTTCTTACGTGAATCCCTTTGTGGGGACAAAAGGAGAGGGCAATACGTTTCCGGGTGCGGTAGCGCCTTTTGGAATGATACAGCTCAGTCCCGATACAGATATAGAAAACTGGGGGGCTGCATCGGGCTATGAATACACCGATAGTTTGTTGTATGGCTTTAGCCTCACTCATTTCAGCGGCACAGGCATACCCGACCTGGGTGATTTTTTAATTGTGCCTTCGGTTGGTAAAATAAAAACCTTTGGAGGAAAAAAAAGTGAGTACTCTCAACAATCTTACCGGACCCCTTTCACGCATAACAAGGAAAAAGCTTCGCCGGCTTATTACCAGGTGGAATTGCCACAACATAAAATTAATTGTGAACTCACAGCTTCCGAACGGGCCGGGGTTTTAAAATTTACTTTTCCCGCAGGCGATAGTTCCAATATACTGATTGATTTAAAACATGTTTTGCAAAGCCACGTAACCTGGGCCAGTGTAAGGATTGAAAACGACTCCACCATTACGGGTTATCACCAGGTAAAAGGCTGGGCCCGCGACAGGAAAGTCTACTTCGCTGCACGCTTTTCAAAAAAGTTCAACACCAGCGCAATTTATAAAAACGGAAAACAGGTGATGTACAGTCCTTTTAAAACCTACCGTTTTGTAAGCGACCGGGAAATGGCCGATACCAATATACAGGTGGTTGTTAGCTACAAAACCAAAGCGCAGGAAGTAATATTGATGAAGGTAGCAATTTCAGGCGTATCGGCAGTGAATGCCCTGTTGAACTTAGATACAGAAATCCCGCACTGGAATTTTGAGCAGGTTCGAAATACAACACGTGAACAATGGAACAAAGAATTGGGAAAAGTTGAAATCAACAGCAAGGATCAAAACAAAGAGACTTTTTACAGCTCCCTGTATCATTTATTTTTAACCCCCTTTACTTATCAGGACGCAGACAGTTCTTATTTTGGAATGAACAAGTCTGCCAACAAGGCTGTAGGGTTCAAAAATTACACCGTGTTCTCCCTGTGGGACACTTACAGGGCTGTTCACCCTTATTTTATGCTTGTGCAGCAGGAACGCAACAAAGACATGATTTCTTCGATGCTGGCGCATTACGATCAAAGTCCAAACCATTTATTGCCCGTGTGGTCGTTTTACGGAAACGAAACCTGGTGCATGGTGGGGTACCATGCTGTGCCGGTTATTGCCGATGCCGTTTTAAAAGAACTCAAAGGCCTGGATGTAAACAAATGTTACAATGCGGTAAGAAACACGGCAATGAACCCCGATTACGACAATGTAAAATTATACGCAGAACTCGGTTACCTGCCTTTTGATATAGAAAACGAATCGGTTTCCAAAACCCTTGAATATGCCTACAACGATTATTGCATTGCCCTGATGGCTAAAAAATTAGGAAAAACCAGCGACTACGATTTGTTTATGAAAAGGGCCATGAGCTATAAAAACCTGTTTGATAAATCGAAGGGTTACATGAATGGAAAAGATTCAAAAGGCAGGTGGCGCAAGAATTTTGGAATAGACCTGTACTCCGAAACATTAGAAGAACGGGATTTTACCGAAGGCACCAGCAGGCAATATTCCTGGTATGTACCACAGGATGTGAACGGATTAAAAATGCTGATGGGTGAAAAAGCATTTGAACAAAAGTTAGACTCCCTGTTTGTTGAAACCCGTACCGACAAAGCTCCCGATGAAGAAATTGGAAGCATAGGAAATTACTGGCACGGGAATGAACCCTCCCATCACATTGTCTATTTGTACAATTATGTGAACAAACCCTGGAAGACACAAAAAATGATCCATCAGATTGTCGACAGTCAGTATGGCAATCAGCCTCATTCATTGTGCGGCAACGACGATTGCGGGCAAATGTCGGCCTGGTACCTGTTTGCCTGTATGGGCTTTTACCCGGTTTGCCCTTCCTCCGAAAATTATATTATCGGAAGTCCCTGTATAGAAGAAATAACCCTGCACCTGTCTAATAAAAAAGACCTGGAAATAAAAGCCATTGGTTTATCAAAAGGAAATATTTACATACAGGGGATGAGCCTTAATGGAAAGGACTGGGACAAGACCTATTTACCTTACAATGAAATTAAAAACGGGGGGAAAATAATTTACCGGATGGGTGCTCAGCCTTCCAAATGGGGGACATCGGTTAAGAGTATACCGCCTACGCAGGATTAGGTTGGAAAGTTTAAATTTCGAAAGTTGGGATTCGGGAAAGTGCCACTGATCATTCAACTGTATAATTACAAATCGCCCGTCTTTCGGGCAATTTGTGCAAAATAACAAAGGGACTTAAGATTAGTAAAATCATAAGTCCCCGTCTGGCGGAGAAAGAGGGATTCGAACCCCCGGTGGTGTTACCCACAACAGTTTTCAAGACTGCCGCATTAGACCGCTCTGCCATTTCTCCGGGGGCAAAAGTACTATTTTTTTTATTCTCTGAAAAAAAATAAAGAAATTTATGCTAAATTTGTAAAACATCCCTGCCCAACTAACTAAAAATCAATAAACCATGTTAAGAAAATTTTTTTCAACATTAAGTATTGTTGTTTGGTGCTTGAGTTGCCAGGCATCCAACGTAACTGCTTACTTTTCATACGCTGTGTTTAATACACCTGGTAAAGGGCCTTATGTAGAAACTTATTTAACGGTTAGCGGCAACTCGGTCGTCTTTAAAAAAGAAAAAGGCAAATACAAAGGTGCGGTGCAAATTACCATGACCTTTAAACAGGGGACAGAAATAGTAAAAACCACAAGTTACAACCTGCTTAGCCCCGATGTAGCAGACAGCAGCAACAAGCCTAATTTTATTGACCAGCAACGTTTTTCATTAGCCAACGGTAAATACGATTATGAAATCTTTATCCAGGACAACAACTCCGAAAAGAAAGATCAGTTTTCTTCAAAAGGAACAATTGAAATTAAAATGAGTACTGCGCAAATTCAGGCCTCAGATATTCAGTTGCTTGAATCTTATTCAAAATCTGTATCCCCGTCCATCTTAACAAAAAATGGTTATGACCTTATCCCTTACGGAATAGATTATTATCCGGATGAAATGACTAAACTGGCTTTTTACTCCGAAACCTACAATACAGATGCTGTAATGGGTAAAGACCAGAAGTTTGCTTTTGTATATTATATTGAATCGTATGAAACACTTGAAAAAATGGAGGGTTACCACGCTTTTTCAAAACAGCTGGCTTCGCCTGTAAATGTGCTTATGGGCCAGTTCGACATCAAAACATTGCCCACCGGAAATTACAACCTGGTTATTGAAGTAAAAGACAACGAGAACAAAGTGCAATCCCAGAAAAAACATTTTTTCCAACGCAGAAATGTGGTAGCTAAAATTGCCTTAAAAGATATTGATGCGGTTGATCCGAACATGACCTTTGTAAGTAAATATAAAAACAAGGATACCTTAAAGGAGATGATCCGCTGTTTGTGGCCCATCTCCTCTTCATCCGAAAGAGAATGGCAAAACAACCAGATCGCATCAGCCGAAGAAAGCACCATGCAAAAATACATTTACGCTTTTTGGTCCAACAAAAACGAAAAAAACCCAGAAGGCGAATGGAACAAATATTATGAGCAGGTGCGAATAGTGGACAAGTTGTTCAGGGCCGGAAAATACCCGGGCTATTATACCGACAGAGGCCGGGTTTATTTGCAATACGGCGCTCCCGATGCCCGCCAGGAGGTTACGAGTGAGCCCGATTCATACCCTTATGAAATATGGCAATACTACCGGATTAAATCCAACGATAACACGCAGATGCAAACCAATAAAAAATTTGTTTTTTACAACAGGGAATTAGCCGGGAACAAATATGTACTCATACACTCCGAAGCCCGTGGAGAAATTAAAGATGCCCGCTGGCAACTAAAATTAAAACAACGCACCGACTTTAAAGTAAATTTAGATGATGAAACACCTAAAAGTACTCCTGGAAGCGCAGCCGGGGATTTATTTACAAACCCGAGGTAAACCTTATGCCTGTTTGCAAAGTAGCGGTAGTTATACTCAACTGGAACGGAAAACAATTGTTGGAAACATTTCTTCCCAGTGTTCTTCAGTATTCTTCTAAAGCTACAATTGTTGTTGCCGATAATGCCTCTGCCGATGACTCCGTCCTTTTTTTAAACCAAAAATTTCCATCGGTAGTGATTGTTCAAAACACCGAAAATGGTGGGTTTGCAAAAGGCTACAACGATGCACTAAAAAAAGTTGATGCAGCGTATTACATTTTGCTGAACTCGGATGTGGAAGTAACCGAAAACTGGATAGAACCAATTATTTCCTTAATGGATGCAGACAATACCATTGCTGCCTGTCAACCCAAAATTTTAGCCTACAACGAAAAAAATAAATTTGAATACGCCGGTGCCTGCGGTGGATTTATTGATAAATACGGTTATCCCTTTTGCAGGGGAAGAATATTTAATTCGCTGGAAGAAGACCAGGGACAGTACAACAACAACATGGAAATATTGTGGGCCACAGGGGCCTGTATGTTTGTTAGGTCCAAAGTATTCCATCAGCTCAATGGTTTTGACGAGGATTATTTTGCGCACATGGAAGAAATTGATTTGTGCTGGAGAATGAAAAACATTGGTTATAAAATTTATGTTGTCCCGCAATCCCGTGTTTATCACCTGGGAGGAGGTACATTAAATAAACTGAGCCCGCGAAAAACCTATTTAAATTTCAGGAACAACCTGATTACCTATACTAAAAACCACGCCGACCGGTATTTATTTATCAAGGTCATTTTTCGGTTGAAGTTAGACGGAATTGCGGCTTTCAAATTTTTATTCGAAGGATCGCCCAAACATTTCCTTGCCGTTATCCGGGCGCATTTTGCATATTATGCCTTATTACCCTCTACACTTGCCAAACGAAAAAAATTAAAAAACACCACGGGTTACAAGCCTGCAACCACAGGCATCCTTAACCACAACATTGTTGTGTTGCATTACTTCAAAAATACAGATCGGTTTTCGCAAATTAAATTTTAAGCCCCGCACCGGATAGCCTATAAAGCCACTCAGCTTTGTATACTGCCTTTGATAAATAAAATGCATTTTAAAAGTGTAAAAAGCGTATTTTAGCTCCTATTAATAAAAAATTATCATGCTTAAACACGTTTTATTTACTGCATCTGTTGCATTATCACTTGGGGCAATCGCCCAAACGAAGAACATTGGGATTAATTTGAATTATATTGATAAAACAGTAGATCCTAAAACCAATTTTTTTCAATACGCCTGCGGAAACTGGGTAAAAAGTACACAGATACCTGCCAGTGAAGCCAGTTATGGAAGCTTTAATGAAATTAAAGACCGCAATGACATCAACTTAAGAAATATACTTGCAGAAATTTCTGCGGAAAAAAACGCGAAGCCGGGCAGCAACCATCAAAAAATCCGTGACTTCTACAGCCAGGCCATGGACACCATCAAGTTAGACAAGGAAGGTTTTAAACCACTAACTGCGGATATTGCCGCTATTGATAAAATAGCCACTAAAGCCGACCTGGTTAAATTACTCGCTAATTTTCATTCAAAAGGAATAGGTGCTGCATTCGGATTTTTTGTGGAAGCAGATTTACGGAACAGCAATGCAAATATGTCTTACTTTTCACAGGGGGGAATCAGTTTACCCGACCGTGATTTTTATTTTGAGCCCCGTTACGAAGCCATCAAAAAAGCCTACCAGCAACATGTAAGCAATATGTTTAAACTATTGGGGCAAAAGGCTGAAACAGCTGATAAATCGGCTGAAACAGTCCTGAAAATAGAAACCGAACTTGCCAAAGAATCGCAAAACAGGGTGCAACTGCGCGATATAGAAGGGCAATACAATAAATTTTCGAAAGCTGATTTAGCGAAAAAAACACCGAACATCAATTGGGATCTTTATTTCACCACAGTTGGAATAAAAACAATTCCTGCAGAGTTTGTTGTAAACCAACCTAAATTTTACGACAAGCTCAACGAAATGATGCAAAGCATCAGCATCCCCGAATGGAAAACATACCTTCAATGGAACCTGGTTCACGATGCCGCTCCTTACATCAGCTCGAAATTTGTGGAAGAAAATTTTAGTTTTTACGGCACCGTATTATCAGGTACAAAAGTAATGAAGCCCCGCTGGAAAAAAGCCCTACAGGCTACAGACGGAGCATTGGGAGAAGCATTGGGGCAAATATTTGTTGAAAAACATTTTAACGCCGACGCCAAAAAACGGGTAAACGAATTGGTGGACAACCTGATGGCCGCCTACAAACAACGCATCAATACAAGGGACTGGATGAGCGACGAGACCAAAAAAATGGCGATGGAAAAATTAAATAAAATATACCGCAAGTTAGGGTTTCCTGATTACTGGAAAGATTACACCGCGCTTGAAATTAAACCCGACGCTTATATATTAAATATATACCGCACCAATAAATTCGATTACAAAGAAATGATTGACAAATTGGGCAAACCTGTTGACAAGACAAAATGGGGCATGACACCTCCTACCGTAAATGCTTATTACAATCCTTCGGCCAATGAAATTGCTTTCCCGGCAGGCATTATGCAACCTCCCTTTTTCGACCCAACCGCCGACGATGCATTTAATTATGGCTGTATGGGAGCTATTATCGGGCACGAGTTAACGCATGGTTTCGACGACCAGGGCGCGCAGTTTGACGCAGATGGCAATTTAAAAAACTGGTGGTCGGATGAAGACAAGAAAAAATTTGAAGAAAAAACGAAGGTTTTAGTGGATCAGTTCAACAACTGTGTAGCGGTTGATTCAACCCACGTAAACGGAGAATTAACATTGGGTGAAAACATTGCAGACTTAGGCGGCTTAACAATGGCCTATTACGCCTACAAGATGTCTTTGAACGGTAAAAAATCAGAAGTGATAGAAGGGTATACCGGCGAGCAACGTTTCTTTTTAGCCTGGGCACAGGGCTGGAAATTTTTAATGCGCCCACAGGCATTAAAACAAATGGTAGCCACCAATCCACACTCACCTGGTAATTTCCGCGCGATGGGGCCTCCAAGCAACATGACTGAATTTTACGATGCCTTTGGTGTAAAAGAAGGCGACGGAATGTACAGAAAGAAGGAAGTAAGGGCGGCTATCTGGTAGATTTTCGTTCAACAGTTTATTTGTTCATTCGTTTGTTCGTTTATATGTTCAATAGTTATCTAAGTTAGGATGATAACGAATGAACATATAAACGAATGAACAAGTAAACTAAAACCAATATCCTAAAACTTAACGTACTTCTCCGTCAACTGTTTATCAAGACCCATTTCACGGGCCTTTTTTGCTTGTCGGCGTAAAATAAATTCGAATATACTCATCCAGCCGGGCAGGTTGCTTTCTGATATGTCAAACAACCAGGCCAGGGCATATTTATTTTTAGGAAAACCATTTGATTTACACTCTCCGTCACGGGCAAGGCCATAACCTATTTGTAAAGACTGTTCAAACCCCCGGCTGGCAGGGCGAAGCTCCACTTTAAACTTACAGATTTTCCCTGAATGGTTCCTGAACAGGTGATTGATATTGGGTTCTGCAGTAGCGGCTTGCCCAACTTTAAGCGTATGCATTGTTTTACCCAATTGAATTTGAACTTCACCATCCGTGCATTCAAATTTTTCGGAATAAGTTTTATGGTAATGCAGGCCAACCCCTCCCTTATCCGATAGTTCAACTTCCACCAGGGTATATTCACCGTTTGTATCGCTATGTGTTTTAATAAACGTCACATAGTCTTTTTGAATGGGGTTGTATATTTTTCTTTCCATGGTGGTTTAAATTCTGAGTCAAAAATATCATTATTTTTCAAAACAAAAATCAATGATTTGTTTATTTCCCGCGGAGAAGCGTTGATGAATACGCCGAGTTTCGCAGAGGGTGCTTCTCTCTTTCTTACTTTCTAACATTCTTACCTTCTCACTTTTTTGGCTTTTTACTTTTGGCTTAAAGGTATTTCAGCCGAATCATACTCACTTATCTGATGGATGTTAATTACCGCAACCCCCTTACCATTGGTATCGCTCACCATCGGGCGGAACTTTGCACCATACACCAGTTCATCGTATTTGTAAGAAATACGGGAATAAACAGATTGGGAATAAGTATCGTTAATGGCTTTGATCAGGATGATAAATTCTGTATCGGCCTTTTCAAAATCTTCGGCACTAAATCCATAAATGGGGCTGTTTTCATCAATAGGATGAACGATTGTCCAGTTAAGCGCCAGGAAATTTATTTTAACCCGCTCAAGGCTTAGTGGTAAAAACGCACGGGTATTGGTTTGCAGGTTTTTCATGGTCACTACCAGTTGTGCTTCAATTTCAATCAGTTCATTTTGTTTTGCATTCGCGATCCTGAACATCAGTCCACTTATGTTTTGATAAGGCGCTACAATAATATTTTTGCTGTATACAATTCCTGATTTGGGCCTTGAGAACCTTCCGTACAAAACACCGGTGGCTAATGCAAAGCCCAGTAAACCCAGCATCGATTCAATAGCAGCAACGGTGCTTGCCATCACACCCTTCGGGTAGATATAACCATAACCCACAGTAGTAATTGTTTGCGCACTGAAAAAAAATAGTTCAGAAAAATCTTTCCCCTCACTAACATGACCAAGGTTTCCAAAACTTTGGTAACCGATTAAATAATATACGGAAGCGAAGAGCAGATTAATGACAACATAACTGCTGATGACCAGCAATAAAAACTTCGTCCAGCTGATGGTAATCATTTCATGGAAGAGGTCGATGGAATCGAGCAGGGAACGCCCGCGCCGCTTAATGTTTACACTTCCGTCCTTGTTTAAAAAGCGATTGTACTTTCCATAATTGCGTGTACCAAAACCGAGGTCGTTTTCGCTTTTTGTGGGATTGCTTTTTAACAACTTTTTAATCATGGAAGATTTAAGTGGTAAGAAGTGATTTAAGCCGCTTGATTTGTTCGGGAGTGCCGAGTACAAATATTTTTGCTTCAGGAATAATCTTGGTATCTGCACTTGGGTTCACAATATACTCGCCCATAGCAGTTTTAAAGCCAATAATATTCGCTCCCGACTTGTTGCGTATCTCTAAGTCCTTTAATGTTTTGTGGCGCAGGTGTTCCGGAATATTATCGAAAGTAATTTCCTCCAGGTTAATGGCATCTCCACCCTGCCCGGTAATGTAATCAATAAATTCAATTACATCCGGTTTCATTACCAAACTCGCCATGTGCGCCCCTCCTACTTTATCGGGCATAATTACATTATCGGCGCCGGCAATTTTTAGTTTCACATCCGAGTTGTCGTCCGATGCCCGGCTGATGATCACCAATTTAGAATTAAGGTTGCGGGCCGTGAGTACAATAAACAAATTATCGGCGTCGTTGGGCAAAGTAGTAATTAAGGCTTTGGCTTTTAAAATACCGGCTTTCAGCAACACCTCGTCGTGTGTGGCATTGCCGGTAATCACCAGGTCGCTAAACTTGTGTTGCATAGCATCGGTTATTACCGTTTTATCTTCTACCACCACAAAACGCTTGTCGTGCTTTTTTAACACCTGTGCAGCCTGTTTACCATTACGGCCGTAACCGCAGATAATAACATGATCGCTTAATTTATTGATTGTTGAATTCAATTTCCGGTTTCTGAAAAAATTATTAAACTCCCCATCCACCACAAATTTAGTAATGGACGATACAGCATAGGCAAAAGTACCAAAACTTGTGATAATAAGAAATGCGGTAAACATTTTACCCGTTGTGTCTAATGGTTGCACTTCGCCATAACCCACTGTAGCAACGGTTATAATGGTCATGTAAAAAGCATCGCTTAAACTATAACCCGAAATAAACTGATACCCCACAACACCAATAATGATGACCGAAATTATCAGGTAAACAGGAAACAATAAATAATGGTAATGCCTGAAGTTTTTAAGCATAAAATTACATTGATGCGAAGATAAGGATTATAAAGCTGTATGAAAAACCTTTGAAAGTATGGCAGTAGGTGGCGAAAGCGAGGGAAAATGCAATACCTTATTTTTCACAATGGACTTTAGACAGAGCTTTATTTTTTTATCTTTAACCGACAATTTTATTGTTCTGTTACGGCTATCCGGGCTGAAAAACTTGCTCCTTTCCAAATGAGCGACAGTGGCGTAAGGGCAATTTTAAATCTCCCAACGAAAAGAAATAAAATGAACAACAACCCAAAATACAACCCAAACATTCACCACCGCAGGTCTATCCGATTAAAAGGATACGATTATTCGCAGGCGGGTTTGTATTTTATTACGATATGTATTCAGGATAGGAAACATTTGTTTGGGAATGTGGTGAATGCCGAAATGATATTGAACGATGCCGGCAAAATTGCCAATGATTGTTGGTTGGATATTCCAAATTATTTTCCGAATGCCAATTTGCATGAACATATAATTATGCCGAATCATTTACACGGTATAATTGAATTGACGAATGATGTCAATGTTGTTGTTGTAGGGGCAGAAAATTTTCTGCCCCTACAACAACAACAACAACAAAATTCATTTCAAAAAATGATTCCCCGTTCTATCGGTTCAATTGTAAAGGGTTTTAAAATCGGTGTTACAAAATGGTTTCGGCAAAACACCCATGTTGAAACCGTTTGGCAACGCAATTACCACGAACACATCATTCGTGATGAAAAATCATACGAAACAATTTCAAATTACATCATCAATAACCCTGCAAAATGGACAGGTGATAAATTTTTTACAAAATGAATTCATTGAAGGCATCTTATTAAATTACATCCCCGTTCTGTAGCATTTGTATCACGAATTGAAAATGATGCAAGCGACATACGCCTTACAACCTTAATGAGAATTATTCGTGAAGGCCTTGGCGGAAATTTGACTTTGAAATTTTCTGTTTAACCTTAAAGAAACCGGGGTGCAAATTGTACCCCGCTCGACTAAACTAAATTGCGCTAACACATAGCTGAGAATCTGACGAAAGAATTACTTCACCAATTCCCCGTTCAACCTTTTCAATTCCGTTTCAGCCAGCTTGGCATCGTAGCGGGCAGCAAGCAGGCGGCTCAGGGCTTCTTCGTAGCTTTTTTGTGCGAACATTAATTCTATTGATGTTGAGCTACCAATTCTGAAACGCTCCATCGCAATGTTTACATTTT
>JAHEYF010000096.1 GCA_023251755.1 Bacteroidota bacterium | reverse complement strand
TGGGAAAAACCGGTGGCTACAGACATAGACAGTTTCCGTATTTACCGTGAAGACCAAACCAATGTTTACACACATATAGGTACAGTGGCTTACGACAGCCTTTCGGAATACCACGACCACGGGGCCAACCCCAACGTTACTTCCAAGCGGTATAAAATGTCTATTGTTGATACCTGCGGTGTGGAAACAGCCAAAAGCCCTTATCACAACACCATTTACATCAGTAGCAGCAACAACGGGCAATACAGCTGGAACCCCTTGTACACCATTGAAAACAGCCCCAACCCCGTAACCAATTATATACTGATGCGCGACGATAATGGCAGCGGTGTATGGAACCAGATAGCTACTACAGCGGGTACTCAGTTTACACTGAACGACCCTGCTGCGGCACAGTACCCCAACGGATTGTGGAGGGTTGAAACACAATGGTCATTGTCTTGTACTTCCACCAGGGGAGCCATTAACACCTCACGCTCCAACATTAAAACAGCCACCTTTATTGGTATAAACGATGTAGCAGGTGTAGCCGGTTCTATTGTTGCTTATCCCAATCCCTTTGCCGGCAGCATTGTATTTGAAATGTCCAATACCAACGGTACAGCTTATACCATTGAATTAACGGATGCTTTGGGCCGTGTGGTAAAAGCAGTACGGACAACTTCGGCGAAAACAAACATAGATACCAACGAATTAAGTACCGGGGTTTATTTTTACCGGGTAATAGGTACCGACCTGCTTAAATCGGGGAAGGTAATTAAGGACTAATATTTTTAAGCAAACAAAAAAGAATTGTTTAACGAGCTAAAAGGCTTGTTATGCAAACACGATTGTTTGCATTTGTTAATACAGGAAGAACGCAGTAAGTATTTGCTACAAGCCTTGGTTAAAGGGCAAAGCAGGTAATCGTGCTTAAAGAAGCAGGCCGGCAAATTTGCAAAAAAATACAGGCCTAAAAAACAAAGGTATTATTTCCTTTAATTTTATACATTTACCCGTACATTTCCATTTTTCTAATTCATTTATTAACCAAAAATTATCGCCATGAAAAAGCTATTCATTATTACCGCCGCTGTAATGCTGAGTGCAAACCTGTTTGCACAGTCTGATAACAATGCTGATAAACAAAAAGAGAAAGAAAAGAAAGAGAAGGAGAAAAAAGAAAACGATGAAAAATTTACAGTTCACAAGAGTGGGGATGCAGGCGGAGGCTCACCAACTTATAGTACTGGTGGCCTGAACCCCAACCCTCCAAAAGACGAAAAGAAAAAAGAAAAACCAAAGAAAAAATAAAATTGTTTCTACCCGGCATTATTGCGCAGGTTCTTCTCCTTTAGCTCCAAATACAAATTTCAGCGAAAACTGAAACACCATGTTATTGCCTTTGTCAAAGGTATAACGCACATTGTTTAAATGCAGCTGATTCCTTTTTATTGCGGGTATTACCGAATGGCTGTAACGAAAACAGAGGTATATGTTTTTTGAAAAATTATAATCCAGGCCGGCCTGTATACTAACATCCGTTTTATTAAACAACACATCTGTATTGTTCAGCAAGGTGTTTGCCGTTCCTTTAACATTATTGCTCATTAGTCTGCCAATAGACACACCACCTTCAACATCAAAATTATCCTGTAGTTTCTTTAAAAAGGGGATGTGCGCCCTGTGCCTGATCAAAAAAGGGACTTCAATATAATTGAGTGCAATCTTGTAATAATTATTGTTGTTGGAGTCGGGCAGGCCCATGCTTCCCTTTTGAATGTAATTGATTTCGAATTGAAAAATATTCTTAGCGTTGAGTTGAGTATTTACAATACCACCGGCGGTAAAACCTACTTTATTAAAATCATTGTCGTTGTCTACATTGTCGGCCCCGTCAATATCGCTTGCGATAAGCCCCAGCGAAAGCCCGGCATGAAACCTTCCGGGAGGATTGCTTTGGGCATTTATTGTAGTTGTATGTAACAAACAAAACAATACAACAATACAGGTACTTGTTTTCATGGAGGCAATTTTTACAGGAGTATTCCCTAAGGGCTTGCAAATATAAAAAATAGCCGCTTGCCAAACACGAAGATGCGTTAATTAACAGCGGATAAAAGTCACGGGTTTTTTAAATGCCTTTCAATTTCTTTTTTTAGCAGGGCCCTTTTTTCATCAGACAGGTTGAGGGTGTATTCCCCTTTTTCATTTTTTTGGTTCAGGCTCAACAGGCTCTGTTTTAAAAGCCGTGATTGCTTAGAAAAACTCCGGCAGAATTTACAATACAGTATATGAATACGCAGGAAAAAATTTTCGGCAAAGGAAAGTTCTGTTTCCTCTCTTTTTGAAATGAGCAGCGTGGCTTCTTTGCAATTATGAAATAATTTTAGTTTCATGCCCTGATCCAGTTTTTTTCTATGCATTCCCGTAATTGCAATTTCGCCCGGTGTATAATCACCCAAAAGTTAGACGAAGAAATATCCAAAGCCTTACAAATTTTATCGCCCTGCACATCGTCTAATGTTTTAAGGCTAAAAGCCATGGCCCATTTTTCGGGTAGCTTACTTAGGCAGGCATTTAATATTTTAAAAAATTCTTTCGATTCCATGGAGTTTCCTGCATTTACTCCCCATTCTTTCGGGCCTCTGTCGTCTGTCCAGTGGCCACCTTCTTCTTCAAAAAAATAATTATAAGAAACGGCAGGGCGGCTGTTGTCCAATTCCTGTTTTTCCCTTTGGGTAGAAGCTTTTTTATAATGATCAATAATTTTGTTGCGAAGGATTCCTGTAAGCCAGGTTTTTTCCGAAGCCTCTCCTTTAAAGCCTTCCTGCGCTTTGAGGGCCGATAAAAAAGTGTCCTGCACCAGGTCCTCGGCCAGCTCCTGTTTGTTTACACGGAAGTAAGCGTAATTGTAAAGATAATCCCCGTAATTGTCAACCCACCTGGCGGGTTGAAGAAGGCTTGTTGTTTGAGGGTCCATAGAAGGGTACAATTTATTAAAATTTCAAATACAAAATTCTAATGCCGGAGCTTTGAATTAAATTAAGAATTAATAAGTAATTTTAAGCCATGTTGAATTCTATGAAAAAATTACTTCTTCTGTTTGGGTTCTCTCTCCTTTGTTCATGCGGTAATCCGGATGGAAATGCGGAAGTTCCTTTGGAAGGAATACTTGCCAAAGAAAAAATGGCCGATCTGTTAACGGACCTTACCCTGATGCAATCGGCCATTGATATGAATAATGTGCGCCAGGGCCTTGCCGACAGCACGGTGAAATTTAACATCTATAAACAACACAATGTATCGCGGCCTCAATATGAAGCCAATTTAAACTATTACTCCAAACACCCCGAAGAATTCCAGGAAGTATACCGGCTTGTGGTGATTAAATTAGAAGCGATGAAAAAGGAAAGGTAGTTTTTTCGTTCATCCGTTCTTTAGTTTAATCGTTTGGTTGCACCTGCGAACGAATGAACTAAAGAACGGATAAACAAATGAACGAATATCTATTCGAGTTCCACCACCAAATCTTCCGCTTCAAGCAATGTCCCTTCGCTTAAGCAGATTCTCCTGATAATTCCGTCGTTCACCGCCGTTATGGTACTTTCCATTTTCATGGCTTCAATGGTAAACAAAGGTGTATTCTTTTTAACTACTTGTCCTTCTTGTACAAAAACTTTTGATAAGAGGCCCTGCAAAGGAGTACCCACCTGTTTGGGCGAACCGGCTTTTGGATTGGATATTTTTTTTACTACGGCAGTTGTATCTTTTACCTCTATAAACCTGTTTTGTCCATTGAGTTTAAAGAATACAGTTTTAACTCCGTTCTCGTCTGCATCACTGGTATGCAGGTAACGCACCATGATGGTTTTACCGTGTTGAATTTCTATCAGAATTTCCTGGTTACTTTTCAGTCCAAAGAAAAATTCTGGTGTGGGAATGTTTGAAACACTTCCATACTTCTGCTTGTGCTGGTAATAGTCTTCAAAAACTTTCGGATAGAATTTATAAGACAAAAAATCCAATAAACTTAAGCTGGCATCAAATTTAATTTTAAATTCTGCCAACTCCTTTTCAAAGTCTACCTGTTTTAAATGAACATTCGGTAAATCTGTATAAGGTTGTTCTCCTTTCAGCACTATATTTTGCAGGTCTTTTGGCCAGCCTCCGTGGGCTTGTCCCAAATCACCTTTCAACATTCCTTTTACCGATTCGGGAAATGAAAGCGCATCTCCTTTTTCAATCACATCTGCTTTGCTCAATTTATTTGATACCATAAACATGGCCAGGTCGCCCACTACTTTGGAGGAAGGGGTTACTTTTACAATGTCCCCGAACAATTCATTGGCGTCGGAGTAGGCTTGTTTAATATCATCCATCCGGTCTAACAAGCCTAATGATTGGGCCTGTGGCTTCAGGTTGGAGTATTGCCCACCCGGTATCTCGTGTTTATACACCTCAGCGGTACCGGCTTTCAAATCACTCTCAAAAGGGTAATAATATTCCCTCACCTGTTCCCAGTAATTGGAAAGCGCATTGAGTGATTTCATATCAAAATCCAGGTGACGCGGCGTGCCTTTCAGGGCTTCCACCAGAGAATTGAAATTGGGTTGTGAGGTTAATCCACTCATGGAGGCAATGGCTACATCTACTACATCAACACCCGCTTCTATGGCTTTTAAATAAGTGGCGCATTGTATGCCCGAAGTGTCGTGCGTATGCAGGTGTACAGGCAGACTAATTTCTTCTTTTAATTTAGTTACCAATAATTCGGCTGCGTAAGGTTTTAATAAACCTGCCATGTCTTTAATGCCCAATATATGTGCGCCGGTATCTTCAATTCGTTTCGCCGCATCAATATAATACTGAAGGTCGTATTTTGTTTTTGACTGGTCCAATATATCACCGGTATAACAAATACAAGGTTCCACAAGGGCGCTGGTGTTTTTTAATACAGCGTCAATACTCACCTGCATGTTGTCGAGGTTGTTCAGGGAGTCGAATACACGGAATACATCAATGCCTTTTTCCCAGGATTGTTCAATAAATTTTTCGACCAGGTTATTCGGGTAAGCCGTATAGCCTATCGCGTTGGAACCACGAATCAACATCTGGAGTAATATGTTGGGTACAGCCTCGCGGATTAAACGCAGTCTTTCCCAGGGGCATTCGTGTAAAAAACGCAAAGCCACATCAAAGGTCGCACCGCCCCATACTTCCAGGCTAAATGTCTGTGGATGCTTATAAGCAAAGGCTTTGGCGTAGGGCAAAATATCTTTGCTGCGTGCCCTTGTTGCAAATAAAGACTGGTGGGCATCCCTCAATGTGCAATCGGTATATTGAATTGCCTTTTGGTTTCTTAAGAGTTCCGAGAATTTTTTTGGCCCCAGCTCTGTCAGTAACTGTTTCGTTCCCGAAGGAATATCCAAAGGATGAGGTATTTCGGGTAAAACAGGGTTCAGGAAAATCTTGTCCTCTTGTTTTATTTTTACATCCGGGTTACCATTTACAATAACATTGGCTAAAAATTTTAAAGCGCGTGTCCCGCTATCCGACTTGCGGCGCAACTGAAATAATTCGGGGTGCTCGCCAATAAAATTGACCGTCACCGTCCCTTTTTCAAATTCAGGATGTGTAATTACATTTTCAAGAAACTGAATGTTTGTTTTAACCCCTCTTATTTTAAATTCGGTTAAAGCCCTTACTAATCGCTGCGCTGTTCCTTTCAAGGTACGCCCCTTAGCTGTAACCTTGGCCAGCATGGAATCAAAAAACGGGGATATTTTTACGCCGGGGTAAGAGCTTCCTTCATCTATACGTATTCCATAACCTCCGGCATTTCTGTAAGCGATAATGGTTCCATAATCCGGTTTAAACTCATTTTCCGGGTCTTCGGTAGTAAGCCTGCACTGAATGGCAAATCCTTTACAAACCAGGCTCTCCTGTGAGGGTATCGCAATTTTAGGGCTGGATAAAGCATGCCCTTCTGCAATTAATATCTGGCTCCGTACCAGGTCAATCCCGGTTACTTCTTCGGTTACGGTGTGTTCAACCTGAATACGCGGGTTTACTTCAATAAAATAAACATTCTCTTCCTGGTCCACCAAAAACTCCACCGTACCGGCATTGTTGTAGCCCACCGCCCTGGCCAGCCGTAAAGCATAATCGTATAATTTATTTTTGGTTTCCTGTTTTAAATTAGGAGCAGGGGCAATTTCAACTACTTTTTGAAAACGCCTTTGTACACTACAATCCCGTTCAAACAGGTGCACAATGTTTCCATGCTTGTCGCCTAAAATTTGTACCTCAATGTGTTTGGGCTTATCAATAAATTTTTCAATAAAAATGGTATCATCGCCAAAAGCATTTGCGGCTTCACGTTTGGCTTCATTAAACGATTGTTCAAGGCTTTCTTCATTCCTTATCACCCTCATTCCACGGCCACCACCACCTGCAGCGGCTTTTAAAATAACCGGAAAACCAATTCGTTTCGCCTCTTCCAATGCAAGGGAAGCAGAACTTAGTTTTTGTTTGCTGTCCTCAATAACCGGCACCTGTGCCTGTACAGCCACTTCTTTTGCAGCTACTTTATCTCCCAGGCGGGCCATCACTTCGGGTGCAGGGCCGACAAAAATAATTCCCTCTTCGGCACAACGCTTCGCAAATTGTACATTTTCACTTAAAAAACCGTAGCCCGGGTGTATGGCCTCAACCCCTTCGCGTTTGGCGATGGTGAGTATCGCTTCAATATCCAAATAGGGTTTAAGCGGTTCGTTGTCTTTCCCTACCTGATAAGCTTCATCAGCTTTGTAACGATGCAGCGAATAACGGTCTTCGAAAGTGTAGACCGCTACGGTTCTTATTTTTAATTCCGATGCCGCACGTAATACGCGTATGGCAATCTCTCCCCGGTTGGCGACTAACAGCTTTTTTATTGAACTATTCATGGTGGGTATATAGGGTTTGCTTGATTTAGATGCTTTTAATTACACTTATCTTTCAATCGTAAATTTATTAAGCATTGCATAAATATGCAACAATCACATAGTATTATTATATAAAATATAATTATTTGATATATTTGATACATAAAATACAATCAAACATGAAAAACTCCGCTCAGGATTATACAATTGATAAAACAGATGTTCAGATTTTATCGCTGCTGATGAAAGATGCGACAATGCCCTATTCAGAGATCGCAAAAAAATTAATTGTTTCCCCCGGAACAATTCATGTGCGGATGAAAAAGCTGCAGGACGCAGGCATCATTAAATCATCCCAATTAGTGATTGATGAAAAAAAATTAGGTTTTGGTACCATCAGCTTTATGGGGATTCATTTAAACAAGGGTTCCCAATACCACCAGGCCCTGATTAAACTTAAAAAAATTCCTGAAGTGGTAGAACTGCATTACATCACCGGCAAATACAGCATGTATGCAAAATTGATCTGCAAGGACAGTGATCACCTGCGTAAGGTGTTGAACGATAACATTCAAACCATTGAAGGTGTTGACCGTACAGAAACGTTTATATCGCTGGAGGAAAGTATTAAAAGGCAGGTAAAGATTGAGCAGTTTTTGCCTTAGTATAATTTGCAGCAAGTATTAAAAAACGTTTCAATGGTAGGTTGAATGTCCTTTGTACACCAACGTAATGCCGTCGACTTATCTCTTCCCAATTCTTCAGAAAGCCACTTTGCTGACTTGCCCTTTTCAACCAGGAGAGTTTTATTCGATAAACCTGTAACATTCCGGCTGCTAATCGCGTCTAAATTCAAAACCATTGAGTTAATCTAAAAAAATGACCGCATCCATCAAAAAAGCACTGTACTTTCCAATTACCAAAATTATTATAGGAATTAGCGTTTGCTTTTCACTATTTGTAGGAGTTCAAAATTTTATATCAAAACCATTTTTTTATAGTATCATTCCGGATAGGAATATTGCAGATCCTTTTATCCACCTTGTTTCTGTTATAGTTTTGTTGCTGGGGTATTACTGTTTGTTTCGTTTGTACGATAAAAGAAAAATCACAGAACTGTCGTTAAAACATTTACCCAAAGACATGCTTAGAGGGTTTACTCTGGGGTTTTTAACAATTTCCTTATCTGTTTCCATTTTATACTTTTTAGAATACTATCAGTTTCTTGGTATTACAACAGCCCATTATTCTTTTAGGTTATTTGGGCTCTTATTTGTTGCTGCATTAATCGAAGACTTGTTCTTCAGAGGTATAATTGTACGGGTGTGTGAAAATTGGCTGGGCACCAATACAACCTTAATCATTGGAATGTTGTTCGAAACAGACCACATGTTGAATCCCAATGCCAACCTCGTTAGTTTGTTTAATATTTTGATTTGGGGATTTACGATGTCCATGTTATTTGTATATACTAAAAGGATTTGGCCGCCTTTTTTCTTTCATTTGGGATGGAATTTTGCACAACCTTTTTATGGTTCTAATCTTACAGGTTTAAACGATATGGGAACTATAATTCAATCGAAGTGGAGTGGACCTGAAATAATTACGGGAGGGGCCGTGGGGATTGAAGACTCAATTTTTACCTCAATTTTCTTATCGCTCATTGGTATTATTTTGTATGTTCTTGCAAAAAGAGAAGGTAAAATCATAAAAAGGAAAATAAGCCGGAAAGCGTGAATGCCGGACCCAGGGCATGTCCAAACCAAAGTGCAGGCAATAGCAGCCGACACTTAAGTGCTATACAAATCGAAAGTAAAATTATTAGGGTCAGAATAACTTGATTTTGAGCAGAGAGTTGAATTGTTACCCGAATTTTTTTAGGCTCCTGGATTTTAACTTATTGATACAGCCAATCAGAAGGGTTCAATATTTTCTGTCCCTTCCAAATTTGAAGGTTCATGGTAGTTTTTCCTTCATCTTCATCATGGGCAATTGTACCCAGGTTTTGTTTTACTGATATTTTATCCCCTGTTTTTACAAACACTTCGTGCAGGTTCGAATATACACTTAAGTACTCGCCGTGCCTTACAATAATAATTTTTCCTGCTCCGGGAACGCTGGCCACACCCGTTACTTCGCCTGCAAATACAGCACGTGCAGCCGACCCCTTGTTGGTAGAAATGTCAATGCCGTTGTTGTTGACAATAAATCCTTTAATGGTTTGGTGTTCGTGCTCGCCAAAACCATCAGTAATTACCCCTTTCACAACAGGCCAGGGCAGTTTGCCTTTGTTTGCAGCAAAGTCGCTGGATAATTGCTCGGCCTCTTTGGTGAGTTCCAATACAAGTGCGTGTTTTTCTTCCTTCTCTTTTTCAGGCTCCTTTTCTTTTGTGCTTATAGTTGTTGTTTTGTGTTCAGGTTTTTTTTCTTCCTTTTTAGCTTTCAAGGCCAGCAACCTTTTTTTTTCTTTTTCTTCTTCTTCTTGTCGGCGGATTTCTTCCTGGATTAACTTTTTAATTGCAGCAGTCAGGGCCTCGGCATCATGTCGTTTTTGTTCGAGCTCTCCTTTTAATTGTTTTTCTGTGTCTTGTAATTTTACCAGTACATCTTCCTGTTCGGCCTTTTCTTTATTCAGGTTTAATTTTTCTTGTTCCTCACTGGAGAGCAATGATTTTTTATCCTCTTTCTTACTTTGCAATTCATTGTTTTTTACTCCAATTTCCTGCTGGGTTCCCACAATGGCATCGGCTTGTTTTTTACGGTACTCGTTGTATTGCTGAAAATATTTGAGTCGTTGATAAGCCTGGTTAAAATCGCCTGCTGCAAATAAAAACATCAGTCTGCTATAAGAGTCTTTGTTCCGGTAACTGTAATAAATCATCCGGGCATATTCCTGTTTTAGTTTTTCAAGGTTTTTTTTCAGGACATCTATTTGTTTTTGGTTATCGGTGATCTGGCCATTAATGATGCGTATTTCCGAGCTGATGGTGGAAATCAATTCTTCGCGGGCTTTTAATTTGGTGTTTAAAATGGCCACAGTACCCATTGATAATTTTTTACTGTTTCGTGTTTCGTGCAATAAACTATTGATGTTGTTGATCTCTTCCTTTAACTTTTTCTTTTTGTTCTCCAGGTCTTTTTTATTTTGTTTTTGCTGGGCATAAGCACCGGTATAGCAAGCCGGGGCTACCACCAGGAGTACTACCATCAATAGCATTCGCAACTTATTGTTGTTTTCTGAATTCAATAGGTTCATAGCTTGCCGGAATCTTAAAAGGAAATGTTTGTACTTCGTTGATACTTATTTTCGAATAACGAATTTCTGCTTTAATTATTTTTTCTGCCGTAATAGTATACAATAATTTGAAAGGGGCCAGGTACTTGTCTACCACATTAAATTCTTCGTAACAGGCGTTGAATTTTCGCTTTGTCTCCACGTCTTCGAATTCCAACATCATAATTTTAAAGGTGTTCGGGTCGAGCCACAGGGTTTGGAAATTTTCTTTTGGCTGTTCAATACCGTTGATTATTCTGCGGGCACGGCGTTTACGAACGGTACTCAGCAGGTACTGGCAATTGTTTTTGTCCTTGCCCGGCCTTAATTTTTCTTCCTCATCATCAAACAAAGCGCTGTTGCCAAACAACAAAGCCTGTATCATTTCGTAATCCAATTCGGTGTGCAGCAATTGGTTAATGTAGGTAAAATCACCGGTAAAATATTTTTTTTCTGTAAGGTCTATTCTTATTTTAACCGAATCTTTTGTAATTAAAACACGGGCGGCTTCAATCCCCAGTTTTGATATGGACAACCAGATTACGCTGTCTTTGCGGCAGCGAAGGCTTATACTGAAACTATGGTCTTCCTGATCCAGGCTCAGCTCGCAGTTTAATTTAGCGCTTAAACAATTAAAATCCAGTTCACTTGCCTTCAGGTGTTTGGTTAATACCTTTCCGCTTTTATAATCCAGTCTGCATTTTTCGTTGACTGTATCAACAGGGGTGCCAGACGTGTTTACAACAGCTGTTTGCTGTACTTTTTGTTTGTGCTTGCAGGAAAATAACAAAAAGGAAAAACCAAACACAATTGCCAGACAAAAAAATTTCTTCGTTCTAAATCTAAAATATGTTGAAACAAAGCCCTTATTCATACATCTTTTTTTCGGCTATTTTTTTTTCTAATGCTTCCGAGTTTCCACCTTTGTCTTTGGCTTTTTGCCAGTACTCCAAAGCCTTTGCGGCATCTTTCAGACGAAACAGGATGTCACCATAATGCTCCAGTATTGCCGGGCGGTTATCAGCGCCGGCCTGCAGGGCTTTTTCTATCCATAGTTTTGCATCTTCGTATTTTCCCTGCTGATAAAAAATCCATCCATACGTGTCGATATACGATATACTGCCGGGTTGCAGCTCTAATGAACGTTTTGATAATTTTTCCGCATAGTCTAATTTTACTTTTCTCAGCGATAAATAATACGCGTAGTTATTTAAAATCATGGCATTTTCCGGCTCATATTTTAAAGCCTCATCAAACAGGCTGTCTGATTTTTGAAATTCTTTCACTTCATTGTAGGCCTCGCCCAGGTTCACCAAAAACTGGGTTTGCAGGGGTTCGTTTTCATACACAAATTCCTGTCCGTCCTTTAAGGATTCAATGGCTGTCTTGAAGTTTTTTAAGCGCAGGTTCGAAACCCCGTTTAAAAAGTAAGGAATAGCCTGGTTGGGAAAAAGATCCATGGCTTCGCTGCTGTGCTTTAGCAAACTATTGTAGTCGCCCAGCTCCGATTCGCACAGCATCAACTGGTTCCACACTAAGTATTTGCTTTTGTCAAATTCCAGCACTTTTTCAAAAGCCATTTTCGCTTCTTTTAATTTTCTATCCCTGTATAAAAAATCGGCATACATACTATAAGCCCTGGCGTCTGCCGGATGCACCTTTAACATGATCCTGCACAATTCATAAGCGTTTTCTTTGTACTGAGGGTATTGTTCGGTTAAGGAATAATACGACATCATTATTTTAATTTTATTATCCACATCCAGGTCTTCGCTGTTAAAAGCAATTTTTAATTCTTTTAAAAACTCTTCGTCCTTTTTTAAGCTCCTGTAATAATCGGCCAATGCCAAATGTATGAATGGATTATCAGGATCGGTTTTTAAAATTTCCTGGTAGGTTTGGAAAGCTTTTTCGGGTTGGTTGGTTTCCTGGTACAGCTCGGCCAGGTAGGTATAATACTGGGCTTCTTTAGCATTCTCTTTTATCAATGCCTTCAGTTCAGCCTCCGCTTCCGCCCATTTTTTAGTCTGTTTATATATCCTGACTTTTGAAAGTGCAATGTGTTCGCTTTTTCCGAATTTTTTTTCTATCTCTTCATAAGTCTTTAAAGCCTTGTCTGTTTTACCGGCATAAATGTATTCGGTGGCCAGCTCTTCATAAAACACCTGGTGTTCCGGAAAAGTCTTCACTAATTTTTCATAGGCCGTTACAGCTTCCGAATACAAATGTTTGTTGTGCAGGCATTCAATATACAGCAATTGGTACCATTCGTTACGGGGTTCTGTTGTTGCGGCTTCGCGGGCATACTTCAAAGCCTGGTCGTGTAGTCCGCCGAAATGATAAATGTGCGCCAGTTCGTACTTTACAACGGCACTTCCCGGGTTGATGCGAAGGCATTCTTTAAATAAAGTTTCGGCAATTTCAACGTTCCCTTTTATTTTTTCTTTACAGGCGTTGTAAAAAGTACTCTGAAATTTCAGGTTGTCTTCGTTGTTGTTTTTTTTATGCGGGTTGTCAATGCTTTTACCAGCCGATACAGGGCTTGACGCAGGTTCTTTTTTTGATTTACAGGCGAATAAAACAAACAGTAAAACTGCAGGCAGCAACAGGTGTTTAAAACGGTTTTTTCTCATTGTACTAAATACGTGTTGCTTCAAACGCAAATTATTTTGCTCAGGCAATAATATTGTAATCGCCTACACTCAGGTCGAGGCTTTTACCCTGTACTTCGGCATAGTTCCCTACCATTGAATTAACAATATTAGCCGAATTAATTTTTGTATTTGTTTGTACAATGGAGTTTCTGATAACAGAGTTTTCAACAATCGTGCCTTTACTCAGGGCTACGTGGGGGCCAATCACCGAATTAACAATTTTTACATTTTCGCCTATAAAGCAGGGTTCTATGATTACTGAATTTTCGATCACCGCACTTGTTGCGCGCAAATGTGCTTTCCCTTTGTCAAATTCCAATACCCGTTGATTGGTGTACACGGTAGCGTCCTTGTTCCCGCAATCCAACCATTCGGTTACTTTACCCGGGGCAAACTTAGTTCCCTTGCTTTTCATGTTTTCAAGTGCGTTGGTCAACTGGTATTCTCCTTTGTCTTTTATATCGTTGTCTAACAGGTATTGCAATTCCTTTTTCAGGTAATCCCCGTCTTTAAAATAATAAATCCCGATAATGGCCAGATCGCTTACAAATTCTTTTGGTTTTTCTATAAAATCGGTAATAATCCCCTGCTCGTTCATTTTAACCACACCAAACTGGCGTGGATCATCAATGCGTTGCACCCAGATAACGCCTTCCTGGTTGGTGTCCATCACAAAATCAGCTTTAAACAAAGTATCGGCAAAGGCCACCACTGTTTTGCCCGTTATAGAAGGTTCTGCGCATAAAATGGCGTGGGCTGTTCCTAAGGCTTCTTCCTGGTAATAAATACTTCCTTTAGCCCCTTGCCCTTGTGCAATGGTGATTAAATTCTGTTCAATTTCTTTTCCAAAAGCCGGCCCGATAATAAAAGCGATTTCATCTACTTTTTCACCGCAAACCCTGGTGATATCTTCCACCAAACGTTGAACAATGGGTTTGCCTGCAACAGGAATTAATGGTTTTGGAATCGTCAGGGTATGTGGGCGCATCCGCTTGCCCATGCCTGCCATCGGGATAATGATCTTCATATAAAATACTGCTTGATGTGGGTTAGAAAAATTTTAAACGAAAATACGAATTACAGCCCAGCCTCTTTTGCCCCGAAAACAAAAAATACTAACAGGCTTATCAGACAAGGCTTAGTTAAAAGTTAAAATTTAAAAGGGTTGGATCACACATAGTCCAATGTCCCCCTTCAATGTTCATGACCCTTAATAAGCTTAACTTGGTATTGGTTATTTTAGGTTTTTTGGCAATTTATCTGTGGATTTTTCG
Source organism: Bacteroidota bacterium (assembly GCA_023251755.1). Taxonomy (GTDB): domain Bacteria; phylum Bacteroidota; class Bacteroidia; order B-17B0; family Aurantibacillaceae; genus JAHEYF01. The sequence continues at coordinate 2,680 of JAHEYF010000096.1, read as the reverse complement.
TTATTTTTACATCATCAGGGAATTAGATTCAAGATTTAAAATTCAAGATTCAAAGTCATGATAACTTAAACCTTTAGTGGTGAAATGGCGTTTTTAATTTAGTGTCAGGAATGCTTCCACCTCATTCTTTGAATTTTAAATCTTGAACTTTGAACTCCTTATCTACCATGCAAAACAAAGAAACATATAGTCAGATTGTTGTTAAGCTGGATGAGTTTATTCGCAAGTATTACAAGAATCTGTTGATTAAGGGAGTGATTTACTCCTTTGGTTTGTTGTTGTTGTTTTACCTCAGCGCGAGTACCATTGAGTATTTCGGGGAATTCAACACCGCCATCCGCACCGGCCTGTTTTATTGTTTTATTTTGGCCTGCCTGTATGTGTTGGGAAGTTTTATTGTAATTCCTTTATTGAAGCTCAATAAACTCGGAAAAATTATTTCTTACGAAGAAGCCGCTACCATTGTTGGCAACCATTTTTCAAACGTTCAGGATAAATTATTAAATGTACTGCAACTCCAGCACAATAGAATTGATAGTGGCTCTGCAGAATTGCTTCAGGCCGGCATCAATCAAAAAATAGAGGAATTGAACCCTGTTCCGTTTTCATCGGCAATAGACCTCAGCCAAAACCGCCGCTACCTCAAATACGCTTTGATTCCGCTTTTTATTTTTGTGCTTTTATTAGTAATAGCCCCAAGGGTATTGAGTACAGGCACCGACAGGCTGATCCACCATTCGGCTTATTTCGAAAAACAAGCACCGTTTTCATTTGTAATCGAAAACAAAGAGCTGAAAGCCATACAACAACAGGATTTTACGCTGAAGGTAAAACTGAACGGGAATGAAATCCCGAATGAGGTGTTTGTAAACGTTGACGGGAATGAGTTCAAATTAGAAAAAGAAAACAACACTTCGTTTTCTTACACCTTTAAAAACATTCAGCAAAACATTCCTTTTCAATTGAGCGGTGGCGGTTTCAGCTCAAGGGAATATGAATTAAAAGCATTGCCCAAGCCTACGCTGATGAATTTTGAGGTGCTGTTGAAATACCCTGCATACCTCAACCGTAAAGATGAACTCATTAACAATACCGGGGATTTAATTCTACCACAGGGTACAAAAGTCAACTGGAGTTTTAATACCCGCAACAGCGAATTCATCGCCCTTCGTTTTTCGGATACACTCATTCAGCTTCAGCCCAGCGGAGAAAATAAATTTTCGTTTAACCGTCGTTTCATGCTGGCTTCGGCTTATAGCATTAATACCGGCAATGCTTTGGTTAAAAATGCCGACTCGGTAAATTACTTCATTAATGTTGTGCCGGATGCTTTTCCTTTGATTGAAGCCAACGAAAAACGCGACTCTCTTCATTCCAATGTTATCTATTTTTCGGGTATGATAAAAGACGATTATGGTTTTAATCATTTGTCTTTCCGATGCAAACATTACTCTGCCGATTCTTCCGGTAAAGCCACAGAGCAAAACCAGGAAGTTGTTTTACCTGTTCAAAAGGCGCAGTTATCCCAACCTTTTATTCATTTTATGGACCTGAATACATTAGGGATAAAACCAGGGGATAAGATGGAATATTATTTTGAAGTGTGGGACAATGATGGGGTGAATGGCTCTAAAGCTGCCCGTTCGGGAATCATGGTGTTTAAAGCACCGACTTTGGAAGAGCTGGAAAAACAAACAGGAAAAAACAACCAGGAAATAAAAGAAGACCTTAACGAAAGCATTAAAAAAGCCAAAGAGCTGCAAAAAGAAATTAATGAACTCAACAAAAAAGTGCTGGAAAAAAAGCAATTGGGCTGGGAAGAAAAAAAGAAAATAGAAGACATGTTGCAAAAACAACAGGCCCTCGAAAAAAAGGTGGAAGAAATAAAACAGCAAAACCAGCTCAACAACGAACAGCAAAACAATTACCAGCAGCCCAACGAAAGCTTAATGGAAAAACAAAAACAATTGGAACAATTGTTTGAAAACATTATGACCCCGGAAATGAAAAAGCTGTTTGACGAGCTTCAGAAACTGATGGATAAAATGGACAAGAATAAAGTGCAGGAGACCCTGGAAAAAATGAAGCTGAATGACAAGGACCTTGAAAAAGAATTGGATCGTACACTGGAGCAGTTTAAACACATGGAAGCCGAACAAAAACTCGAAAACCTGGCCAACAAATTAGACGATATGGCGAAAAAGCAGGAAGAGTTAAGCAAGGAAAACGAGAATAAAAATGCGGATAATAAAGCGCAGGAAGAAAAACAAAATGAATTAAATAAAGAATTTGAAAAGTTTAAAGAAGAGGCTAAGGAGTTGGACAAATTAAATAAAGAATTAGAAAACCCGCTTACTGTGCCCGATACCAAACAGGAACAGGAAAAAGTGAGCCAGGAGCAACAGAAGGCGTCGGAACAATTAAACAAGAACGATAAAAAGAACGCTTCAAAATCGCAAAAGAGTGCCGCACAGCAAATGCAGTCGATGAGTGAAAAAATGCAGGAGGCTATGCAAAAACAGGAGCAGGACCAAAACGAGGAAGATATGCAGGCCCTGCGGCAGATCATGGAAAACCTCATGAATGTATCTTTTGCAGAAGAAGATTTGGTAAAGGAGACCCAAAAGATAAAATCCAATAATCCGCAATACATTAAACTGGCCCAGAAACAAAAAAAATT
>JAHEYF010000193.1 GCA_023251755.1 Bacteroidota bacterium | reverse complement strand
TTTTTGACTTTTTCATATACAAAAAAAGGATATTGAAAACGTTTTCAATATCCTTTAATCAAACCCTTTAGTGGTGAAGGATTCTGAGGGTTTTACCAACTATTTTTTGCTATTATACCCTGATTTTCACATTTTATCACACTGGAGCCTCTAAGGCCTTTAATCCATCAATATTTTTTTTACCACACAGGCCTTTTCATTTGTTACTCTTAACAGGTAAATGCCCCTGCATTCATTTTTTAAGCGAATGGTGTAATTCGACTCTCCTGTTGCCCCCTGAAAAATTACCTGCCCGTTCAGGTCAATAAGTTCAATGGTGTTTTTTGAATGCAAAGGCAAATAGCCAATGAATACCTCTCCATTTGCAAACACAATTTGAAGTCCGGTCACTTTTCCTTTCTCAGGCTCTATTACACTATTGTTGATGCTGATGGTGTGGCAGACTGAATCCGAACAGGCATTCGTGTCTGTTACCGTTAGACAAGTTTGGTACAGCCCTGCTGCTGCAAAAGTATGTTGCGGGTTTTGTAAGATGGAATTAGCCCCGTCGCCAAAATACCATTTCCAAACCGTATTTGCAGAGGATGAGTTCCCGTTGTAACAAACATCCATTCCCCCACAGGCAAGGAAGGTAAAAGAAGATACGGGCCTTGTATACACCACCGTATTTTTAATAAAGGTATCGCACAAACCTGCTCTGTCGCTTACAATCAATGTTGTAGTATAGGTTCCGCTATTCTGATAAAGGTGGCAGGGGTTTGCAGTTGTATCGGTGCTTCCATCGCCAAAGTCCCAATGCCATTTGTTCACAGATCCATTTGAGCTGAATGATAAATCGGAAAAAGGGGAGCAGGCCCCTTTGCAAACCGGAGGAACAGAAAAGTTGGCAACAGGGGGGAAGTACTGCAAAATTTTAACGTCATCAAAAGCCATATTTCCGGCAGACTTTATGAAGATAAACTTCAGCCATTTTGTTGAAATACCTAAACCCGTTTTTTTTAATGTTCCACTTGTCGGGATTGGAACAACTGAATCCAATACAAGCCAGTTTGTGCTGTCTGAACTTTCATAAATTTTTAATTTGCACAGGGCATCTGTTCCATTCCCTTTCAGCCAAAAACCCAGGCTGTCAATTCCGGAACTGAACCTGGGTGTGATGACAGTAGCGTTGTTCAGCCCAAACTTATAACTGTTGGGGCCGCTTGTTCCTGACGAAGAATTGGTGGTGTAATTTCCCTGGGATGAAAAATACCATCCCGCGGGTGCGCTGTTTGCCGTTCCGGCATAAGTTGTAAAATCTTCCTGTAAAATAGTGGTTTGTGCACTCATAAAAACAGGAAACAACAGGATCGAAAGTAGTGTGTTTTTTTTCATGATGACATTTTTTATTCGTTTAGTCTTTACATAGACTTTTTTTTGCGAAAGTATGTATAAATAACAAACGGAGATAGAAAATAATGAAGCCTTGCCCTGAATTTTTTCAACCTGAAAAAATTTCCCTGGCAGTTCTTCTTGCTTTTTTATGTCACGAAAAGCTTGTTGCTGTTTACCAGTATTTCTTTAGCGAACCATTATTTATGTTAGGTAAAGCCGGAGAGGTGCAGGGGGTTTTCTCTTAAACAAGGTCATTCTTTGAATTTTGAACTTTAAATTTTGAACTTAACATAGTATCTTTAACCATTATGCAGCCATACACCCACGAATATTATATGAACGAGGCTTTAAAGGAAGCCCGCAAAGCTTACGATGCAGATGAAGTTCCGGTGGGGGCCATTGTGGTAAGCAACAACAAGATTATTGCCCGCGCCCATAACCTGACTGAAAGACTGAACGATGTAACTGCCCATGCCGAAATGCAGGCCATTACCTCGGCTGCAAATTACATTGGTGGCAAATACCTTACAGATTGTATTTTATACGTTACCCTCGAGCCCTGCGTGATGTGTGCCGGTGCCCTGTACTGGAGCCAGGTGTCGGCCGTTGTGTTTGGTGCCGGCGACGAAAAACGGGGTTATGCCCTTGTACATAAAAACCTCTTACACCCCAAAACACAGGTTACAAAAGGTGTTTTAGGCGATGAATGTGCCGAACTTATTAAGCAGTTTTTTCAGCAGAAAAGGAAAAAGTAAAGTTTAATTAGTATTGAGTACATAGATTGGAGACAGCGCTATTCCGAACATTACATTTAAAGTCAAATAACAAGGAAGAAATTTTAATTTAAGCAGACTTCCGGGCAAACTAAAAAACGTTGATCAGGATAAGCAGGGTGTTTACAATCATACTTATCACAAATAAATTAATCAGCCATTTTGTGGGGGCTTGTCCCAAAGCAGCTGAATTGGCCGCCATGGTGGCTGCAATAGCGATGCCTACTTCCCATATTGGCGCGTGGTTTTGAAAAATCATCATGGATGCAATAGCGCCCCAACACGAACCAATCAGGATAACCATGCTTAATATTCCAAAGTAACTGAACTCCGCTTTTTTAATCAGTTGGTTGTACCAGCCTGTTGTTGCTTCATTTTCCATAACAATATGTTTTAATGTTTATAACACAAAACTATTGTTTGTGCGGCTCTTAAAGAATGACCCAGGTCAGTTAAAAGGCTCAGGGTGTATGATGTTCGTCATTTTTTTACACCCTGCTTAAAAGATTCCTGCGGGGGTAGTGGGTTGGTTTTTGTTGCCGGATTTGAAGCAGGGTTTAAGTCTGCCCCGCTTGTATCGTTTTTGTGAATTGAAACAGTGTCTGTTGCTATGTTTTCAATAACAGGACTCTCGTTTTTTTCAATTGATTTTACAGGGTCGTTTTTCCCTCCGTAAAAATTAATGATAAACAACAACAAGGCAACAGCAATGGGAATACTGAATAAAATATAATTGGTTTCGTTATAAGACGTTTTTTTTGGAGCGGGTTTTGCCCATTTGGATGATTGTTGTTTTTGGTACTGTTCTTTATACTGCTTGCGTTGTTTGGCCTGTTCTTCGGTAAAGGAATACGATTTTGTTTTCTTTGCTGCCCGGGACCTTGATGTTACTATATTTGTATAATGCAGCTTTGAATCGTAACGCTGTTTTTTTAAAGGATTCGACAATGTTTCATAAGCTTCTTTTATTTGCCTGAATTTTTCAAGGGCTTCTTTGTTATCGGGATTTTTATCGGGGTGGAAAATTTTAGCCAGCTTGCGGTAAGCAGCTTTTATTTCTGTTGGCCCGGCATTGGCCGAAAGCCCTAAGATCTTATAATAATCAGGGTTGTGCATTAAAAAAAAGCCCTCTTAGTAAAAACCAAGAGGGCCTGAAGTTGAGTACTATTTTTGTTTTTATTTTAACGAATCTGTTTTGTTTTCAGTGGCTGTTGAATCAGACGATGTTGTTTCTTTTATATAGGCTTCTGAAAAATTACGGTAATGCATGGCATTGGTGGCAGCATTTTTAACCCTGAACTGTGTTAAACGATAATTTCCTTCGTACCACAATACTATGATGGGGGCATCGTTCATCAATATCTGCTCTGCTTTCATAAAATAAAACATGGCACTGTCTTTTGTTTTAGCATCCCTGCCCATTTCAAAAAACTTATCGTATTCGGGGTTCTGATACCTGGATGTATTTGGGAAAGACAATTGATTGGGTTCGGCAGGCACATTGACTCCGTAAAATAAGTTCAGGAAGGTTTCGGGGCTTGGGTAATCGGCAATCCATGCATCGCGCACCACATCGGCCCTTCCCATCCGCGACTCTTCTAATTTTTGTGCAAAAGGAATCACATCAAAATCAATGTTCACACCCAGGTTTTCCATCAGTTGTTTTTGAATTTCCACCACAACATTGCTATTGCGGGCGCCACCACTGTTTAAAATAACTTTAATGGTAGGGAAGCCTTTGCCGTTTGGATACCCGGCCTCGGTCAGTAATTTTTTAGCTTCTTTAGGGTTAAAATCATAGCCTTCAAGGGTAGTGATATCATAACCGTCTGCTGTAAAGGTAGGAGGGGTAATCCCTTTTATAGCAGGGCCATAAGCCTGCCCGTTCAACACCTCGTCCACTATTTTCTGACGGTTGATAGCCAGGTTAAATGCCCTGCGCACTTTAACATTGTCAAACGGAGCACGTTTTGTGTTAAAAGTGTAGTATTGGGTAATCATTTCAGGGCTGTTGTCCAATAAAAATTTAGGTGGTTTGCTTTGAAAATCTTTGATCTGTGATTCAACCATTTCTTTTACAGATTGTGAAGGCAAAGTAGCAATCATGTCTATTTTTCCTTCTTTAAACAAAGTCAACTCCTGTTCTTTTGAAGGGATGAGGGAAACAATAACAGAATCAAGGAAAGGCAATTGGTTGCCCAATTTATCTTTTCCGTGGTAAGTCGGGTTTCGTTTTAAAACTATTTTGTCTTTTGAGGAATTGGCTACATCAAAAATAAAGGCCCCGGCCCCTCCGGTCTTTACATTTTTACCGTAACGTTCAATCGACTCTTTTGATACCACAGCACAGGAAGGTTCGGTTAAAATGGCTAAAAACATGGTACTTGGGCGCAGAAGGCTGATCTCAACCGTATAATCATCAATGACTTTTACCCCGTCTAAATTTCCTTTTCCTTCATCAAAAAATTTATTT
>JAHEYF010000095.1 GCA_023251755.1 Bacteroidota bacterium | reverse complement strand
TTTTTTTGACTTTTTCATATACAAAAAAAGGATATTGAAAACGTTTTCAATATCCTTTAATCAAACCCTTTAGTGGTGAAGGATTCTGAGGGTTTTACCAACTATTTTTTGCTATTATACCTGTAAAAAGCTTACACCGTCTTCAACTCAACAATCGTTTGAAGCGGATTGGCACTCGAAAAAACAGTGTTCCCTGCAACCAGCACATTCGCACCGGCTTCAAGCAGTTTTTTATAATTGATTAAATCCACTCCTCCGTCAATTTCAATAAGCGCGCTGGAGTTGCGCTCGCTGATCATTTGTTTTAATTCTGAGATTTTACGGTAAGTATTTTCAATAAATTTTTGCCCGCCAAAGCCCGGGTTTACACTCATTACACACACCAGGTCTATATCGGCAATAAGGTCGTGCAGCAATTGGGTGGAGGTATGCGGGTTAATGGCAACCCCGGCTTTCATGCCGCAGGCTTTTATATTTTGAATGGAGCGGTGCAAATGCGGGCAGGCTTCTATGTGAACGGTCAATACATCTGCCCCGGCCTCTTTAAATGTTTGCACGTATTTATCCGGCTCTACGATCATTAAATGCACATCCAATGGTTTGGTGGCGTATTTTTTTAAAGCTTTCAATACCGGGAAGCCGAAAGAAATATTCGGAACAAAAACACCGTCCATAATGTCCACGTGAAACCAATCGGCTTTGCTGCTGTTGATGAGTTCAACATCGCGTTGTAAATTGGAAAAATCAGCTGATAATACGGAAGGGGCAACAAGGTGGCTCATAAGAAATGTTTCCGCAAAATTAGTAATTTTTAATCATTGCTAAGTGATTTCTATCACCAGCTTACAAGTATTATGCATATAACACACAAATCTGAAGTGTAGAAAAAATTAATCAGAGCCAAAAGGCTTTTTTTGGCTCTTGGCTCTTGACTTTTGACTTCTCACTTTTAACTTACAACACATTCATACTTTGCTCTTTGATCTTCTCCAATTCATCCTTCATTTCCACCACTAATTTCTGAATAGAGGCGTCGTTGGCTTTGGAACCGATGGTGTTTATTTCGCGTCCTATTTCCTGAGAGATAAAATTGAGTTTTCGCCCGCAGGAAGCCTCTTTCATGGCATTTAAAAAATAATCGCAATGGGTTTTTAAGCGGACTTTTTCTTCGGTAATGTCTAATTTTTCGAGGTAATAAATTACTTCCTGCTCAAACCTGTTTTTATCAATTCTTTCTTCCGGAATAAACTCATTCAGGTTTTTATGAATACGTTCACGTATTGTTTTAATCCTGTTTTTATCCAATTCCTCAATTTGTTTCAGGTTGGTATAAATTAATTCAATGTGTTGTAAAAAGGCTTTTTTAAGTGAAGCTCCTTCATCGGCCCTGAATTTTTGCATGGCTTCAATGGCCTGGTTAATTACAGATTTCACCTGGCCCCACTCCTCTTCATCCACTTCTTTTTTATCGCCTCTAATGATGTCGGGCATTTTGAGCACCTGCTCAATAAATGAAACATTGCTTTCGTTTAACTCAGCGGCCAGTTCTTTTAATTGTTTATGGTAAGCTTTAGCTAAATCTTTATTTATCTGCACCACGGCCTGTTCGGTATTGCCTTCAATTAATACAGAAAGGTCAACCTTTCCGCGCTCAAGCGAGCGGGTTACATCGGAACGTAATTCCAATTCTTTTCCGCGGTACTGGGAAGGCAAACGAAGGTTTAAATCCATTTGTTTGCTGTTTAAGGACCTTAATTCAATGGTAATCGTTTTATCCGAAAACTCTTTTACGGCTTTCCCAAAGCCCGTCATACTTTTTATCATTATTTTTTTTCCGTTTATTCGTTTACTCGTTTTTCCGTTCTATCGAATGAACTTATAAACGAATAAACTTTGTTCTTAGATTATTTCTCCGCCTTCTTCAAATTTTTCTTCATGTATTTGGGGTTGTTGCAGTTATCGGCCATTTCTTTAGCTTCCTCCACCCCTCTGCCAAAAGCAGAATTGTAGAACTCACAGGAGCCCAATAAATCTTCCTGTTTGTATTGTTTAATTTCAGCCACCTTAAAATAAAGTTTACCATCAGTAGGCCGTATTTTAATACACTGCTGAAGGTCAAATACAGCGGCGTTCCATTGTTCCATTTTTTCGGCTACTTCGGCCCTTAAATAAATTACATCAAAATTGTTTTTACTGAGGTTTACAGCCGTCGTCAGGCTTTCAAAAGCAGAGTCGCTTTTACTGAGGTTGTTGTAAGCCATACCGAGGTAATAGTACACTTTATAATTGCTTTTGTTTAATTTGGCCGCGTGTTTCAATTCTTTTAAGGCTTTTTCGTGTTCATTTTTTCCCATCAGGGCTTTTCCTTTTTCCGCGTAAAACGAGCCTGAATCCGGAAGTATTTTGATGGCCTTTTCAATTAACTCAAAGGCTTCATCGTATTTTTTCAAGGCGTTCTTCGAGGCACTTTCTTTGGCTAAGTTCACTCCTTCGCTCCAGCAAAAACATTCTTCAAAAACCTGTTTGGCCAATTTACTACCTCCATTTATTTCGGCCCTTAAACCACTGCAACCAGTCACTTTGTCGCCATTTTTAAAGGTCTCGAACGATTTTAATGTTTTCACTTCAATATTTGCCGGATCTAACTGGGCAACTTTCTCCAAGTCGCTTTTCATTAAACTTGTATTACCAATAAAATAAAAGCAGATTGCTCTTTTGGTATACGGTTCTAACAAATATTTTTTATCGGCGCTGATGCTTTGCTTTTCAGCAATGTGCCTGTCTATTTCGTGGCTGACTAATTTAATCGCATTGTCGTAATCGGCAATGGCTAATTTGTAGCTTTTAATGTTGAACTTCTGGTTTCCATTTTCAACCTGCTTTTTAAAATCGCCCTGGGCAAAATTTTTAAAACAAAACAGTGCTAAACAAAAGGTAATTAATGTCTTCATTTTTTATGGGTATAAACATGCAATTTACTAAAACTATTGATAGGGATAAGCCATAAGCTATAAAAATTAAGCCATAAGGGAAAAGCCATAAGCAATAAAATTTTAAGCCATAAAGGGTTTTAGGAACCGAAATCCCTTTTTGGCTTTTTACTTATGGCTTTTACAACTATTTATTAAAAATAACCTGAAAGTCCCGGATGGTATCGCTGTGGTTATACGTATGAACTGTATGCAGCGTAAAGTTACTTAACAACTGGCAGGTTCTTAACTGAACATCGGAAGCAATGTAGACGTAATTTTCATTTTCGCTATAGCGCATGCGTGTTACCAGTACACCATTGTCGATTGAAATCAGGTTATTGGTACTGTACTGGTATTCATATATATTTCCATCGTCCATGGCAATTAAAAGAATATCGGAATCAATTTTACAGGCCGAAATTATTTTACCGCTGCTTAAGCTAACCGGGCTGTACAAAGATGTTGTACTGATGGTGTATACATACACCACTCCCTGGCCCGTGTTATCATTTCCAAGAATATACACCTCGTCGTTCGATTTTTCAAAAACTCCGAGGGTGGTAAAATTTACAGAAAGTTCTTTCACTGCTGATCCCGAACTTAAATCGAAAACAACTAATTTTTTATTGTTAGGTACGTAGCGCGATTGATAATGTGCAATGTACTTATCCGCAGCAACAGCCCCGTGTTGGGAGTAATAATCCGGGTCGGGGTAATTGTAAGATGTAAGCTGGCCTCCATTGTAATCGTACTTAATCAACTGGCCATTGTTATAACCTATAAAAACGTTTTTTCCATCGGTACCACAACTGCTGAAATACGGAGAACCTGCCCCGGAATTTTGTTTGGCCCATTTTAAGGCATTGCTGCTGCAATCATAGGCCTGAAAATCCTGGTTGATCCCTCCGCCCACATACAAGCGCTGGTAATAATTGCTAATGGCCGATCCATTGAATTCACCACTGTTTTGAACGGTGTTTACACTTGCAAAATTAGTATCGGTTTTTTGAACATTGTTTTGCGAGGCTGAAGATGTAAAAAGGTAATAACCCGTTTTAACGATGGGCGAGGCGTGAATGTAGATGGTACGGGCCGACTGTATATCGTTTTGCCCGTCGCTGGCATACACCATCACGTAATAAAAACCACTCAGCAAATGGTATTCGGTAATTTCATAGCCAATATTAATGTCCAACTGTGCGGTATTGGGTGTATAGTTCACATTGGCCTGCACCGGAATTCTGTTCAAATCGGTTAATCCCACTGTAACGGTTTTTAAAATCTGGTCGTCACTCACACTCACCTGAATATGGATGGTGTCAAACATATTGTAACTGATACTACTGCCGGGCTTCACAATTGTAATGGTAGGGTAAGTGGTATCCTCGTCAGGACCCTTTTTCTTACAGGCTGAAATAAAAATTGCTGACAATAACAGCAAAAGAAAAAGAGTCCTTTTGCTCATTCGTATTTGATTATCACTCATTTAATAAATTTAACAAGATTTTTTGGTGTTAGTAAACTGATAATAAAAATTTATAAAAATATTTTTCATGGTCATCTGCCAACGAATGCCTAATTTTAACTCCCCCTTTCAGGTTATATATGAGTCCGATTGAAAATAAAAACAGGCCTAAATTAAAAGGCCAGACGCTTACGCCCGTTATATTTGACGGCAAATTGCAACCCCAGGCACGCGAGCTGGAAGAAGCCGTGCTGGGAGCCATTATGCTCGAAAAAGAAGCCCTGAGTGATGTAATAGATGTATTAAAACCCGAATCCTTTTACATTCAGGCACATCAGCACATTTACAAAGCGATTATTGAATTGTTCAATGCCTCGGAACCTGTAGATATTTTAACGGTTACCAATCAGCTTAAAAAAACAGGGAACCTCGAACTGGTTGGAGGAGCTTATTTTATTTCACAGCTCACCAACCGGGTGGCTTCTGCGGCCAATGTGGAGTTCCATGCCCGTATTGTTGCACAAAAATTTTTACAGCGGGAGCTGATCCGCATCAGTACCGATACCATTAACAAAGCTTACGAAGACAGCACGGATGTGTTTGATTTATTGGACACAGCGACCAAAAATATTTACGAAGTGGTGGATCAGAATGTGCGCAAACAGCACGATAAAATGAGCACCCTTATTGTACAGGCCCTTACCCAAATTGAAGCCGCCAGTTTACAAACCAGTGGTGTAACTGGTGTACCCAGCGGGTTTACAGCCCTCGACAGGGTTACTTCGGGCTGGCAAAAAAGCGATTTACTTATTCTCGCCGCCCGGCCGGGTATGGGAAAAACGGCTTTCGTATTAACTATAGCGCGGAATGCAGCCGTTGAATTCAATAAACCTACGGTGGTGTTTTCATTGGAGATGTCTTCCTTACAATTGGTGAACCGTTTAATTTCCGGTGAGGCCGAATTAGATCAGAGCAAACTCCGCAAGGGCAGCCTTGAAGGACACGAATGGCAACAGCTTCATTCTCGTATCGGAAAGCTCTCAAAAGCCCCTTTGTTTATTGATGATACCCCGGCACTTTCCATTTTCGAATTAAGGGCAAAAGCAAGGCGCTTAAAAGAAAACAACAATATTGAACTCATCATTATCGATTACCTTCAGTTAATGAGTGGTGGTTCGGAAATGAAAGGAAATCGTGAACAGGAAATCAGTCATATTTCCCGTTCCTTAAAAAGTTTAGCCAAGGAATTAAACATCCCGATTATTGCCCTCTCGCAGTTGAGCCGTAATGTGGAACAAAGAGCAACAGGTTCTAAACGTCCGCAATTATCCGATTTACGTGAATCGGGTGCTATCGAGCAGGATGCGGACATGGTGATGTTTATTTACCGTCCGGAATACTATGGTTTAACCGAAGATGAAAACGGGAACCCCACAAGGGGCAAGGCCGAAGTAATTATAGCCAAACACCGGAACGGATCATTGGAAGACGTACACCTTCGTTTTATAGGGCAGTTTGCTAAGTTTGCAGACCTGGACTACCAGGAAGGCGCCAACAACATGTACAACGCCAACGCTGGTTTGGCCCCGGCCAGCGATTTTTTATCGGAACCTGTTACTAAAACCATCGCTTCAAAAAACTGGGGAGATGATGAAGGAAAACCAACCAACAAGGATATTATCAGGGGGAACCCGAATAATGATATAGAGGAAGTTTTTTAAGTTTATATCTTACAAAACAAATGAACCATTGAACGCATAAACGAAAGAACTTTTTACAACCCGAAGCTTACGCATAATTTTATCGCCAGGTTGTCTTCCGGTTTTGAATATTGATAAGGCCCGTAACGATAAAAAACGCCAAGACCAAAACCACCTGTAGATGATTTAAGTATATTTAGTAAACGTATTCCACTTTCAAAATAACCCTTCTCCATTGTTTTAAGCGCAATAAAATAATTGTTTCCCTGGTTGGTGTATTTTCCTATTCCCATGTTGTGTACCAGTTCAAGCTGAGGGTTAAAAGTTTTATTCGGTTTTAAAAACTTACCGATGTTATGCGAAAAAAACAAAGCAGCATATTCATCCGAAACAAATTCATTCATGCGCATGGTTTCAAAAGTATTTTGGGCAGAGGTAGAAAAGGGGTATGCGTTTGAATAGTTGCCCTTATTATTGTATAACAGGGTATAAGGAACATTGCCCCTCACCTTCCCCGTTTGCAATTGCACAGTTGATTTACCCATGCTTTTATAGGTATGGGAAAGTTCAATTTTTAAATCAATGCGGGTATAGTCTAAGTCCCCTTTTTGTTGAAACACATCCTGTTTTAATCCTTTTGAAATATTTAAGTAAACAACAGGGTAATCACTCCCCATAGAAATTTTATTGCGCAGGGTTTGCATAAACTTTTCCCTGAACAAATACTTTATTTGTATACCGGCTTCATTAAAATTAACGGTGTCTTTTGGTGATGAATTCAAATGTATATCTGGTAAATAACCTGTATTTCCCCAGCGCTGCTGATGGTTCAAAAACACATTTGTTTTAATATACTTCAACATTCTGAACTGGATTTCACTTTGCAATTTAATCATCCGGTCCATTTTAGCCACCAGGAAATCCCTGTACATTTCACTATTGTTCAGCAATTGTTTGTTTTCAAAAAACTTTACACCCGCCGATTCTATTACGTCATTCATATATGTGTTTTTCCACATCACTTCTTTTCTCTTCCATAAACTTAAACTAAAGTCTCCGCCGTATTTCAGCGTTTTATCTTTAAAACCATACGCAACATATCCTCCCGTTTTAAACACCGTTGAAATCCGTTGGTTCGTATGCGCTCCTATACCCAACCTGTAACCTTCATAATCATTCAAACGCAAAAGCTGGTCTAAATCAATGTTCACACACTTCACCTGCAACTGATTAGTGAGTAAGGCTTCCAGCGCTATGGCTTTTTTATCGAGGTTCATTGCTTTACCAATGCTGTCAATTGTTTTATAGGTGTTTTTATCTTTTACCGTTAAGCTGTCTGTTCTGTATTGGTTCCAGAAAACATCCGCCTGCTGATCGGCGTTCTTATCAATACTCAATTCCACTTCGTTAAATTGTTTTTTCTTCAGTTCGGGGTTCAGCACAATGTTTCGGATATAAGTCCGGCTAATGGATTTTATTTTAGGTTTGGATTGGCTTCCCGAATCACTCACCTGAATATTGTTGTATATCCAATCCGTATTCAACTGCACCGGAAACCATTGTTTATTCTCCACAAACTGGTATTGCTGCTGTATCTTAACATTGATGTTCTTGTCCTGCATGGCCGGTTCGGCAATTACGTTTTGAATGGCGTAAGTATTTGTATTGATATACAACAAGCCACTCAGGGAATTAAAATTTTTATTTTTACGGGGCCTGAAGGAGATTACATACACGCTGTCTTTTCCCTGATACAAAGTATCTTCGATCAGAAAAAAATATTTTTTTGTACTTCCTTCACTCACCGGGTTCAGGTATTTTACATCAAACAAATTGAGCAGGTCGTCATAAAAAGAAAAGGATTGCATTTGTGTGGCCAATAAAGTGAAAGGAGACAATTTAAAACCCGAAACCCTGGAGGCAATAACTTTTTCGTTGTTTTTGTCCGGGTACAGATAAAGGCGCTCACTTACCGATTCGGTCAAAAACAAATGCTGCCTTTTGAAAAATTTCTGCACCTTGTCTAACCTTGAAGTGTCCAATAACATTAGCGAATCCTGGTTCACGTCTGTTTCATTGGTCACAAACATTTTATTGTAGGAAGTGTATGAAAAGGAATGCATTTTTTCAGGATTGTTGATTTTCCTGTTTGTTGTTACCTGTTCAATAATACGGTGAGCGGGGTTTAAGCCGGGCAATACCGTAACCTCAGCTAATTGAATATCCTTGCTTTTTAAGGTAACCGATAAATGCAGAAGGTCTTTTCCTTCAAGTGAAAGATTTAAGGGTTCATATCCAACATAATTAAACAGCAGGCCTTTTTTAAGGTCTTCGTCCGGAATATTCAATTCAAACTTTCCATCAATATCCGAAACTGTTCCACTGCTGGTAGCAGGTACAGCTATGGAAACAAAGGGAAGGCTTTTTCCCTGTTTATCTACAACCCTTCCTTTTACCGGGGCTTGCGCAAAGGAAAAAATTGAAATCAGAAAAAAGAGGGGGCAAAAAAAAATTTTAGCAGGCATAAAAGGCTCAAAAACCACCTAATATAAGGATTAATACCCGTTTTACAAATCGAAAAATCGTAAAAATCTTCGTATTATTGCAGTCAAAATTTTCTTAAAACAATATGGCTAAAATTGCATTAATTACAGGTGTTACAGGGCAGGATGGGGCTTATCTTGCGGAGTTGTTACTCGAGAAAGGATATATCGTTCACGGTATTAAACGCCGCAGTTCTTTATTCAATACCGATCGTATCGATCATTTGTACCAGGATGTACACGAAAACAAGGTCAATCTTTTTCTTCATTACGGCGACCTTACCGATTCTACCAACCTTATCCGTATCATCAAAGAAGTACAACCCGATGAAATATACAACCTGGCTGCACAATCGCATGTAAAGGTTTCGTTTGAAACACCTGAATATACTGCCAATGCTGATGCTGTTGGAACTTTACGGATTTTAGAAGCCATCCGTATTTTGGGCATGGAAAAGAAAACCCGTTTTTACCAGGCTTCCACATCAGAGCTTTATGGTTTGGTACAGGAAGTTCCTCAAAAAGAAACCACACCCTTTTATCCACGCAGTCCTTATGGTGTTGCCAAACTATACGCCTTCTGGATAACTAAAAATTACCGCGAAGCTTATGGTATGTTTGCCTGCAACGGGATTTTGTTTAACCATGAAAGTCCATTGCGCGGAGAAACATTTGTAACCCGTAAAATTACACGGGCTGTTGCTAAAATCAGTTTGGGTTTACAGGACAAAATGTTTATGGGTAACATTGATTCTGAACGCGACTGGGGGCATGCCAAAGATTATGTAGAAGGCATGTGGAGAATGATGCAACAGGACGAGCCGGATGATTTTGTATTGGCCACAGGAAAAAAAATAACCGTGCGGAAATTTATTGATCTGGCCTTTGCAGAAATTGGTATCAGCCTTGAATGGAAAGGAAAAGATGTCAATGAAAAAGCTTATGATAAAGCCAGCGGGAAAGTATTGGTGGAAATTGACCCTAAATATTTCCGCCCTACCGAAGTTGACTTGTTAGTGGGAGACGCCACTAAAGCAAAAGAAAAATTAGGCTGGGAACCCAAATACACTGTGGAAGAATTATTAAAAGAAATGATACAGGCCGATTTGGAATTATTTAAACGGGAGAAATACCTGCTTGACGGTGGGCATAAAATTTTAAACCAACACGAATAATATTCAAATTTAGCTGAAGCGTTTTTCTTTAATATGCAAAAAGAATCTAAAATATACATAGCCGGCCATCGTGGAATGGTGGGGAGTGCTATATACCGCAACCTTGTTAGTGCTGGTTTTTCCAACATTATTTTTCGAACCTCTCAAGAACTGGATTTGCGCAATCAACAGGCGACTGCTGATTTTTTTACGGAAGAAAAACCTGAATACGTTTTTATGGCCGCCGCCAAAGTAGGGGGCATACATGCCAATAACACTTACCGCGCCGATTTTTTGTACGAAAATTTAATGGTACAAAACAATGTTATTCATGCCGCTTACCAGCACAAAGTAAAAAAGCTCATGTTCCTGGGTTCCTCTTGTATTTACCCTAAACTGGCTCCACAACCCTTAAAAGAAGAATATTTACTGACCGGTGAACTTGAACAAACAAATGAACCCTATGCCATTGCAAAAATTGCAGGGATAAAAATGTGTGAAGCGTACCGGGCCCAATACGGCTGTAACTTCATTTCTGTTATGCCTACCAATTTGTACGGGCCTAACGACAGTTATGATTTAAACAACTCACATGTGCTGCCTGCTTTGATCCGCAAGTTTCACGATGCCAAAGAAAACAACATTCCTTTTGTTGAAATATGGGGAACGGGCACACCCATGCGTGAGTTTATGCACGCCGAAGACATGGCCGATGCCTGTGTGTACCTGATGAAAAATTACAACGAAGCGAAATTTGTAAACGTTGGAACGGGAACAGATATTAGTATAAAAAACCTTGCCCTGCTCATTAAAAAAATTACAGGTTATGAAGGCGGATTAAAATTCAACACTTCAAAACCTGATGGCACCCCCCGTAAATTAATGGATGTATCGTACCTCAATAGTTTGGGCTGGAAACACAAAACAAACCTGGAAGAAGGCATCACATCAGTTTACCAGGACTTTAAAAATAAACAAGGCATAAAAGTCTGGTAATAAATTTATATTACTAAACGATGCAAAACACACCAGCCATAAAACAATGTTCTCTGTTTTCAGGGCATTTGAAATTAAGGGGCTTCGTGTTCATGTTGGTTTTTTGTTTCGCTTCCCAAATTCAATCACAATCCCTCTTATTTCCTTCCGATTATTTTTTTGATATACAGCGGCAGCAACAGGTACTGGCAGATACTTCTCCTGTCCATTCATCGCTTCATCCTTTTGATTATACTGCTTACGAAACCCACGATTCATTGTTGTATTACAAAGAAAACCGCAGCTTGTTTTCCAAAAAATTAGTTTACGATAACTTACTAAAGCTGGATGTCAACGACAGCTTTGCAGGAAGCACAACACGTTTTAAATTAAGCATCGATCCCCTTTTTAATTTCCAGGGGGGAATGGACCTTGCCGATTCCGCTCACAAAAAATTGTACACCAACACCCGCGGCTTGTTGGTAAAGGGAGGACTCAACAACAAAATAAAATTTGAAACCGCTTTTTTCGAAAACCAATCCACCTTCCCAACATATATCAACAACTTTGTATTAAACGATTCTGTAGTTCCCGGACAAGGGCGCTATAAAAATTTTAAAACAACAGGCTACGATTATGCTTTTGCTTCGGGTGTTATTTCCTACAGCCCCTGCCAAAATTTTAATTTGCAGTTCGGGCATGGCAAACAAAAAATTGGGAATGGTTACCGGAGTTTGTTGTTAAGCGATAATTCTTTTAATTATCCTTTTGCAAGAATGGGTGCGAAATTTTTTAAAGGCAAGGTACAATACACTGTAATATATGCAGCCTTAACAAATCTGAATAGCGGAACCAAAACACCTTTCTCCGAAAAACTGTTCCAGAAAAAAGCGGCTTCTTTTCAATACCTGAGCTGGCAGCTGCATCGTTCATTGAACATCTCCTTTTTTCAGGGAATGATGTGGCAAGCAGGGGACAATAAGAACCAGCAGCATATTGATGCCGGGTTTATTAATCCCGTTATATTTACCAATGCAGCCCTTTATGGTTTAAATAATAAGACGAACAATATTGTTGTAGGAGGCGATGTGCAGTTCAAAATAAATAAAACACTTGCCCTGTATGCGCAGTGGATGCTCGATGATATGAAGCCGGCTGACGGGTATAGCAATTCCGGAATACAAGCCGGGATAAAATACTTTGATGCTTTTAGCCTTAGAAATCTTTTTATACAAACTGAATTCAATCGCCTCAACAACCAACCTTATTCATTGGCCGGTACTGGTTTATTGTATAGCCATTACAACCAAAATATTGCTTATCCCTTAACTTATGCCAACGGGAATGAAGCCATACTGATTAGCTCCTACAATTACAAAAGGGTGTTTGCCTCTTATAAATTAAATTATTTTATTGCTAATAACCCGCAGGACTCTAAATACACCATGTTGTTTCACGATGCACGTTTAAGTTATTTAATCCATCCCAAAACAAACATGAACCTGTGTATGGGAATGAACTGGAGGACCTCTTCGCAACAAAATATTGCGACAAACAGCCCGGAACAAAACAGTGAAACAAGATTTTTTTACATTAGCCTAAGAACTTCCCTGTACAATGTGTACTGGGATTTTTAATTGACCGAAACATGGGAACACTTATATTGGTTTTTTGCACCGCATTTTTTGTTGTATTGTATGCAACACCACCGCTTATTAAAGTGGCCATCTTAAAACGTTTGTTCGATGAACCCGGAGAACGAAAAATCCACACCCGTGTTGTACCTACCATTGGAGGCGTAATTATTTTTGCAGCCACTTTGTTTTCTTTTTCGTTGTGGTTCGAAATCCAGGATTTAACCAACCCCTTTAACGTAAGGCAATACGTTACCGAATTCAAATTATTAGTGGCTACTTCATTAGTCTTGTTTTTTGTGGGCATTAAAGACGATATTATTGGAACAGCCCCCGTAAAAAAATTGGTGGCCCATGTTATAGTAGGTTTAATACTGGTCCTTATCGGCAACGTGCGTATAACAGGCCTGCATGGAATTTTTGAAGTACAGGAGTTGCCTTACTGGGGAAGTGTTTTCCTTTCCTTATTCACCTACATTGTTGTAGTCAATGCACTCAACTTAATTGATGGAGTGGATGGCCTTGCCGGCGGCGTAGGTTTTATTGCTTCCTCCGCTTTTGCCACCTGGTTCTTTTTTGCCAACGATTATGTGTATGCTTCCTTAGCCCTTGCATTGGCAGGCGCCCTGCTCGGTTTCCTAGTCTTTAATTTTTCTCCCGCAAAAATATTTATGGGCGATTCGGGCTCCTTAACACTCGGCCTCATTATTTGTATTTTAAGTATCAAGGTCATTGAATACCCTACAGAAAGGCTACAGGGAGTTTTACTGCACGTATCAAAGCCGGTATTTGTTATTGCTACTTTAATTTACCCTTTGGCCGATACCCTGCGGATTTTTACCATTCGTGCTTCAAAAGGGATTTCCCCTTTTTCAGCCGACCGCAACCACCTGCATCATCGCCTGATCGATTGCGGCCTGAACCACAAATGGACGGTAATATTGATCTATATATTTAACATCGTTATTATTTGTACAGCCGTATTGTTGTGGTCGGTTAATCAAAACATCACCTTCTTTATTATTGTTGGTATATCTGCACTGAGCATTTTGATTTTGTATATGGTGAGTAAATCAAAGCAGCAGAAGGTGAAAGGGAATTCAGGTGAAGAAAGTTAGAAAGTTCAAAAGTTTACAAGTTAATGTTTCCGGTTAAATTTCAGCGAAGCGTTTATATACTCTTACTCCTGCTCTGTACAGCAGGTTTAATGGCCCAGCAAAACCTGGCGCAAACTACTTTTTTGCAAAATGATATCTGTAGCCCCATTGATGAATACTACATTAAAAACCCCGATGTAAAGTTTCATTCCTCTTTAAAACCATTTATCTATTCTACACTATACAACTTAAACGATCAGGCCATACAGTACCGGCATCTTTCCGTTCACACCTATACACTGCGGAAAGAATTTTATGAAAGCCCTGAACAAAAAAAGAGAATTGCTTTACAACTACTTCCTCAATTTGATGTACAGCAGGGTATGGATGTGCTGGGTAAAAAAATGCTCAACGAAAGCTCCGGAGGTTTGTATGTACGTGCCGATGTGAACGAGAAATTTTCAGCAGCCCTTCAGCTCATTTCAGGTTATGTGGCTTATCCTAATTTTACTGATACCTTAGTGCATGCTTATGGAATTGTTCCGGGCCTGGGAATGGCTTATAAGCAAGGAGATAAGGTGTTAAGCAACAACATTGCCTTCAATAAATATTCTTTTACCAATCTTACAGGGTCTGTTTCCTATAGCCCTAAATCCTTTATTAATTTCCAATTGGGCAAAGATAAAATGTTTATCGGCGATGGTTACCGCTCCTTGTTGTTAAGCGATGCGGCCAACAATTACCCATATTTTAAAACAACGATCAACATCTGGAAGTTGCAATACAGCAGCTGGTACAGTTGGTTGTACGATGTATACAACAGCAACGGTTTACAATCGCAGTTCAAAAATAAATTCGGAACTTTTCATTACCTCAGCTGGAACGCTACAAAAAAGTTTAACATCTCTGCTTTTGAAAACATCATCTGGCAGGGCACAGACAGCACCCGCTCCCGTGGTTTTGACCCCAATTACCTGAACCCCCTTATTTTTTACAGGCCGGTTGAATACTCCTTAGGTTCCAGCGACAACGCTATGCTGGGCATGAATATGAGTTTAAAATTATGTAAGAGCCTTAAATTATACGGACAGCTGGTGATGGATGAATTTCTGCTGAAAGAAGTACTTGCCCGCAAAGGCTGGTGGGCCAACAAGCAGGGCTTTCAGGTGGGAGCAAAATATATAGATGCCTTTGGAATAAAAAAACTGAGCCTGCAGGGGGAGTTTAATTATGTAAGGCCTTACACGTATACACATGGTACTTCACAACAAAGTTATTCGCATTTTAACCAGCCCCTCGCCCATCCCTTTGGGGCTAACTTTTACGAAGCGCTGGGCATCATCACATACAAACATCACCGCTACAGGCTGGAGCTAAAAGGCAATTACGCCATTATCGGCAAAGACTCTTCCTGGTCGGCCAGCTCCAATGTGGGGCAAAATATTTTTTTGAGTTACACTACCCATAATAAAAATGAAGGCAATTATGTAGGCCAGGGAATAAAAACAACCTTTATGCAGGCCGAATTAAAATATACGTATTACCTTATACCCAATATTAATTTACGCATTGAAGCAGGTTGTATACAACGTTCCTTCACAAACGAACGGGGCTTTATACGGCAAACACCTTTTATATACGCCGGCATTAAAACCAGTTTGTATAATTTTTACCGCGATTTTTAGCATATTTTAAATGAGTAAGTTTTTAATAGTTGGGCTTGGAAACATTGGCGAGGAGTATGCCGGAACCCGCCACAATATTGGTTTTGATGTAGTAGAAGCCATTGCACACGAGGCCGGGGCTAAATTTATAAACGACCGGCTGGCCGATGTTTGTTCCTTAAAATTAAAAGGCAAGCAGCTGCTGTTGATTAAACCAACTACTTACATGAACCTGAGCGGCAAAGCAATTAATTACTGGATGCAGGCCGAAAAAATTCCTTTGGAAAACGTACTGGTAATTGTAGACGAGCTGGCTTTACCCCTCGGTAAAATACGCATGAACCCCAAAGGAAGCGATGGCGGGCACAACGGTTTAAAAAGCATACAGGAAATACTGAACACTACCAATTACGCCCGCCTGCGTTTTGGCATCAGTAACGAGTTTAACAAGGGTAAACAGGTAAATTATGTACTGGGCAAATGGAGCGAAGAAGAATTAAAAGTGCTGCCCGAAAGAATTAAGCTTGCCGCCGATGCCGTAAAGGCTTTTACGTTTATTGGTTTGGAACGGGCCATGAATGGTTTTAACAGCATGTAACCCCTATACAATTTTGTTGGACAATACATAATTAGGTCTGAATAAAATTATGTTTTTCATTCTACTTATCTTATTATTTTCCTGTAATCAAAACCCGCAATCCATGTATAAAACGAATAACGTTAAAAAAAATATGGTGGTCAATTTCCCTGTGAACCTCCCTATCCTCTGTGGCCTCTGTGTTGAAAAATCTAAGTGCCCTCATTGACTTAGTGGTAAAATCTCTTCCGATCTCCCTCCATTTTAGCCACAAATTTTGTATTTTTACCTTCCTTGATCCCAAAAGACACCATAGATAAGATAATTGACGCTGCCCGTGTGGAGGAAGTGATTGGCGATTTTATTACCCTCAAAAAACGGGGCGCCAACCTGCTGGGTTTATGCCCCTTTCACGGTGAAAAAACACCTTCCTTTACTGTTTCGCCGGCCAAGGGCATTTACAAGTGTTTTGGTTGTGGCAAAGCGGGCAACCCCGTTAACTTTATAATGGACCACGAAAGCCTCACTTACCCGGAGGCTTTGCGCTACTTAGCCAAAAAGTACAACATCGAAATTGTTGAGAAAGAAATATCGCCCGAGGAAAAAGCCCAGCTCAACGAAAAAGAAAGCCTTTACATTGTTACCTCCTACGCACAAAAATACTTTTCCGAAAACCTTTTTAATTCCGACGAAGGCAAATCAATAGGCCTGGGTTATTTTAAAGAGCGCGGTTTCAGGCAGGACATCATCGAAAAGTTTCAGCTTGGTTATAGCTTTGAAGAAAGAAAAGCCTTTTCGCAGGCCGCTGTAAAAGCCGGTTACAAGCCCGAATACTTAGTTAAGACAGGCTTAAGTATACTTTCGGATAAATACAAAGATGAAGCGGAAATAAAACCAGAGCATATATTTGACCGCTACACCGCCCGTGTTATCTTCCCGATACACAACGTTACCGGACGTGTAATTGGCTTTGGTGGCCGTATACTGGGCAGCGATAAAAAACTGGCCAAATACATCAACTCGCCCCAAACCGATATTTACGATAAAAGCAAGGTATTGTATGGCCTGTACTACGCCAAAAAAACAATTGTACAGGACGACAATTGTTACCTGGTCGAAGGTTATACCGATGTTATTTCCATGCACCAGTCGGGGATTGAAAACGTTGTTTCTTCCTCGGGCACCTCGCTTACCGTTGAGCAAATAAAACTCATTCACCGCTTCACCAACAACATTACCATTTTGTACGATGGTGATTTTGCTGGTATAAAAGCCAGTTTCAGAGGAATTGACCTGATACTGGAAGAAGGAATGAACGTAAGGGTATTGTTATTTCCTGATGGAGATGACCCCGACTCCTACAGCAAAAAGGTAAGCACAGATGAATTAAAACAATTCATTAAAAACAATTCCAAAGATTTCATCACCTTTAAAACGGGCCTGTTATATGATGAAGCGAAGCACGACCCTATAAAAAAGACTTCGCTGATTAAAGA
>JAHEYF010000192.1 GCA_023251755.1 Bacteroidota bacterium | reverse complement strand
ATTAATGATGAATTTATAAATAAGTTCAAAAAAAATATTTACATCATCAACACGGCCAGGGGCAAATCATTGCTAACTGCCGATTTGGTGAAAAACATACAAAGCGGAAAAGTAGTGGGAGCTTGTTTAGATGTACTGGAGTACGAAACAGTTTCGTTTGAGAACATTGCCGAAGCTTCTTTACCACCTGCCTTTCAGTACCTTGTGAAAAGTGAAAAGGTACTACTTAGTCCACACATTGCAGGCTGGACGCAGGAATCGAATGTTAAAATTGCCATTGTGCTGGCCGGTAAAATAGCAGATGCGTTAAATAATTGAGTGATAACTAATAAGCTGACTGTTTTTTTCTAATTTTTTGAATTGTTTTTTGTAATATCGTAATCAAATTTTTCCACTATGGCGAATAGCTTTACCCTTTTAAAAAAGGGGGTATTTTTAATTTTTTTTCTTTGCTCATTCGGCCTGTATGCGCAAAATCCTACGCCATCCATTACATTAAGTACAGCTACGCCTTGTGTAAACATCCCAATTAATGCCGCAGGAAGCGTTTCCGGGGGTACTGCTACCTCCTGGTTGTGGTCATCCAATCCTACTGCGGGCGCCAGTATCGGAAGCTCTACAGCACAAAACACAGCGGTAACATTTTCAACAGCCGGAACTTATACCTTAACATTAACCGTTCAGCCCGGAGGAACTGCCGCTACAGCTATTGTTACTGTATCTGCAGCACCAGTGGTTACTGTTACGGCTTCAACCGATACAATATGTACAGGAGGAGCGGGCGCTACTATAACAGCTACCGGCGGTAACACCTATACATGGATTCCCGCCACCGGTTTAAGCGCTACAAATACAGCGGTTGTTACAGCTACACCTACTTCAACCACAACTTACACAGTCATCGGAACAAATAATTCATGTGTAGACAGTGTTACACAAACCATTGCGGTAATTGGTAACACGGCAGTTGTTGCAGTCTCCGATAAGGATTCGGTGTGTGTGGGCACACTTGCAACATTATCGGCAACGGCTTCAGGCGCAACTTTTTCATGGGCTCCAGCAACAGGTCTTTCCTGTACCAATTGCCCCAACCCACAGTTCACCCCTACTGTTGTGGGCACCACTACCTTTGTCGTAACCGCTACCGGACAGTGCATCAGCCCGAATACAGACACTGTAATTGTTAAAGCAATAAGTTGTAAACCCATTGCCGGCTTCACTTTTCCGCAACCCCACTGGGTATGCCGCTGGGATTGTGTTCAGTTTACAGACACCAGTAAGTCGGGTCAGTTGCAGTATATGTGGGTGTTTGAAGGAGGCTTGCCTGATACCGTCTACAATGTAAAAAACCCTGTTGTATGCTACAATGTTGAAAGTGCCTTGTCGCCTTCGGGTGGAGGAACCTACTTTATTAAATTAGTGGTTACAAATGGAATGAATATGAAAGACAGTGTAACACAGCTAATAACAGTGTTACCAACACCATTGGCAAATATTAACAACGGAGCAAGTTCGGTTACGATTCAAACAGGTGGTGCAGTAACGCTTGACGCGGGTTCATGGACCCTGGGCGCAAGTTTTTTTAACTGGACACCCAACAGCGAATTGAGTTGCAACAACTGCCCGGCCCCAGTTGCTTCTCCCATTTTCACTACTACTTATATTGTTACAGCCATAGGTGCCAATGGCTGTAAGGATAAAGATACAATTACTGTAAATGTGGAATTAAGGTGCGGGGAAGTATTTGTACCCAATGTTTTTTCGCCGAATAAAGACGGGCAAAATGATGTATTGCATGTGAACAACAATTGTTTAAGCTCAATTGAATTTAGGGTGTTCGACCGCTGGGGCGAACAGGTATATGTGAGTACAGACCCAAAGGCCTCATGGGATGGGACATGCAGGGGCAAGGAGCTTGACCCGGGAGTATTTGTATATTTCTTAGAGGCTGTATTGTCAAACGGTACAAACGTTTCAAAAAAGGGAAACATAACATTAATCAGGTAAACAGAAGATTCACTACATGTACAGAAAGAGAAACGAGATAAGTAAACGAGTACTGCTGTTTTGCCTGCTGATTGTTTGTATAACTGGTAAAACACTTAGAGCGCAGGACCTTCATTTTTCGCAATACGGCGAGGCCCCTTTGGCATTGAATCCGGCACTGGCCGCAGTGGCTTATGATATTAGGGTCATTACAAATTATAAAAACCAGTGGGCCAGTGTGGCTTCTCCGTTTAAAACTTTTGGTTTTTCGGCTGAGCTGGGCCTGAAATACCGCAAAAGGGACAAGGCTTATATTTCTACAGGCATGGCTGCTTATAAAGACAAGGCAGGAGACGGGCAGCTGGGTACAACACACGTTAGTTTTTCGGTAGGAGGTGTTGTAAGGGCAGGGGCCTACAGCAAAATATCCGGGGCATTTCTGGCAGGACTTACCATGAAATCAATTGATCCGGGTGTTTTCCAATGGGGAAACCAATACGATGGTTATACTTATGTACCAGGCTCACCAACAGGTGAAAAGTTTGTACCGGGCAATTTTTCTTATGCTGATTTTTCTGCCGGGGCCAACTGGCATTACAGTAAAAGCGACCAGTATATTTCGGCTACACACGGGGTGCGGTTTGATGTAGGAGCTGCGGCTTTTCACGTAAATACACCCACCAATTCATTTCTTCACGCTACAAATGAACACCAGTTGATGCGTTATGCAACTTACGCCAATGTTTCCATTGCACTTAAAGATTCGCGTATGTGCCTGCAACCTGGTATAATATATATGGTACAGGGCGGCTCGTATGAATTAATGTCCATGTTTATGCTCAAATACATTATTCAGGACCAGTCGGTGCATACTGCTACCATTAAGCCCTGTGCCATAAGTTTTGGAGGCCAGTACAGGCTGAAAGACGCTTTTATTCCTGCCCTTTTGTTTGAATATGATAAATATGCACTGGGTTTTAGTTACGACCTCAACCTGTCGCCGCTTTCAACTGTAAGTAAAATGAAAGGAGGCCTTGAAATAGCCCTCCGCTTTAACTGGAACCCCGGATATGGTAAAATGCTGGGAGGATCTTACAACAGGCCTACCTATAAATAAGAATTTAAAAATTACCCGGTCTGATAAATACAATGTTACAATAAAAATTAATTTGTATTTTTACGGCTCTTACATAAAAAAACAGAACACCAGATTATGGATTTAAGTGGAATAATTTCAATTAGCGGAATGCCGGGCTTGTACAAAGTAGTGGCCCAATCAAAAAACGGAGTGATAGTTGAATCGCTTACCGAAAAAAAGCGCTTCCCTGCTTATGCTACAAATAAAATAAGTTCTCTTGAAGACATTAGTATGTTTACAACAGGAGACGATAAACCTATTTCGGAAATACTGAAAGCTATTTTTGATAAGGAAAAAGGAGGTAAATGCATAGACAATAAAGCCGACGATAAAACAGTTGCTGCTTATTTTTCGGAAGTACTTCCTGATTATGATAAAGACCGTGTATACGTTTCGAATATGCGAAAACTATTTGTATGGTACAACCTTTTACAGGAAACCGGAAACTTAAAACAAAAAGAAAATAACGCAGAAACGGAGGGGGATAAAAAGGTAAAATCTACAGACGATAAACCTAAAAAAACCGTTACCAAGACTGCCGTAAAAGACACTTCGAAACCAGCTAAAACAAAAACACCGACATTAAAAGCTGCGGGCGTTAGAAAAACAGGAACAGCTTAAAAAAAAATTGCATAAAATTATCCCCTCGCAAAAAACGAGGGGATTTTTGTTTTAGGGAGGGAAATATTAAGTAAGCTTTAACATTAATTTATCAGATCAAATATGTCAAAACAAATTACAATTATTGGAGCTACTGCTGGTGTAGGGTTGCTATGCGTTCAGCAGGGTTTAGAAAGAGGGTACAAAATAATTACACTCTCAAGAAGTACAAATACCCTGCCTGATCATCCCAGGCTTGTTTCCATAAAAGGGAGTGCTACTCATTCAGAAGATATCAAAAAAGCCATTGCCGGTTCTGACGCCGTAATTGTAACTCTTGGTACCGGCAAAAGCATGAAAGCCACTACTCTTTATACCGACTGGGCTACCGCATTGATTAAAGCTCAAAAGGAAACTCAAACAACAATCCCCTTTATTATACTGACGGGTTTTGGTGCAGGAAATAGTTCGCACTACCAGGGATTTTTTATAAGGACTCTAATGAAAGTTATACTTGGTGCAGTGTATAAAAATAAAACCAGTATGGAAGAAATGATCGCTGCAAGCCCGGTAAAATGGGAATACGTACGCCCCGGAATGTTGTCAAATGGCCCGCTTACAGGCAGGTACCGGGTGATTACAGACTACAATAAATCAATGAGAATAAATAAAATAGCAAGGGCCGATGTAGCCCATTATATGTTAAACCAGGCCGAAAATCCAACAGATATAGGTAAATGCCCGGCTCTATCGTATTAAAAATAAATGGAGTATTAAATTATTTGCTCATTTGAATTATTACCTGTAATTTAAAATTTAGAACTGGTATTTGATGTAATTAAAGATAAACGGACAAGCAAAAGCAAAGGGAAACTAGATTTGATTCCTTTTTTTAATTCATTATCTATTACTTTTAAATAAAACCATTAACAGTTGCCGTTTTTTTGTTTACCTGTTTAATAGTTCAAACAATTAAATACATAAAGGATAAACGATT
>JAHEYF010000094.1 GCA_023251755.1 Bacteroidota bacterium | reverse complement strand
AATACTCCCCAACCCCACTTTTTTTAAAAATTTACCATGAAAAAAAACAGTTTGTGTTGCGGGGCTTCCGTCAAAACCAACCCATTGTTTACGAAGATCCAATCCCATTGTTTTACAAGGGTTTGTTCCTGCAACAGCCGGATTTAAAATAAGATCATTAAATAAATACTGATTAAAATGATAGAGTTGCTGCGACCATAGCGGGTAAACACAACAGAGGAAAACAAATAAGAATATATACCTTTTCATGCCTGGTTCATCGTTTTAACGTCAGGTAACCTTTATATACAAATTCCCCGTCGTTGATATCTATTAGATAATAATAGGAGGCGGTAGGGAGTTCAATCCCATTCTGTTTCCCGTCCCAGGGTGTTTTGTAATCACTCTTGTATAATACGGGTTGGCCCCAGCGGTTGTATATGCTTACCTGCGGAGTACCATAACTGTCAATGCCCTTAATGTTCCAGGTGTCATTAATATTATCTCCGTTAGGAGAGAAAGCGTTTGGGATTTCTATCGGTACTCTTACAGTAACTTTTACACAGGCTTTGTTGGTACAATTTGCGGTATCTGTAACCGTAACACAATAGTTTGTGGTTGTAGCGGGTGATACCGTGATGCTACTGCTGGTGTCGCCTGTGGTCCAGAGGTAAGTCCCGTTACCACTTGCCTGAAGGCTGACTGAAGCTCCCGCAAAAATAGTTGCGTCTGATTCGGCATGAGCCGTAGGTCCTGCTGCAGTTATAAGCTGAGTGATGATGTCGCCGCCACAGGCATAATTTAATGCCAGACTAACGGTGTAAGTCCCTGCATTAGTAAAGGCATGTGTGGGATTACTGAGTGAAGAACTATTATTGCTGCCTGATGCAGGGTCTCCAAAATCCCATAAGAGAGATGTGATGGCGTTGGTAGAATTTGAGCAGTTTGTAAGATTAACAGTGGGAGCACTAAAGGAGCCATTGAGGCAATTGACAGCGGATGTAAAAGGCGAGGGGAGCGGTTTTAAATTATACGGAACAAAATTCGGGAGGCCCAGGGAACTGAACCTGCTTCCAAGTGCAACACCATCGTCAATAAAATTACAGGCTGTACCGGCTGCATCCGGATTGTGAATGACTCCAAGATAAGGTATGCTGTCTATGTTGGCTCCATATCTGCCAAGGTATATTTTTTTATCCGGACCCAATTGCAAACAGCCTCCGTAATTAGCGCTAATAGCAATTAGTACAGGGGAATATGCGATGGCTGAATCGGACCCTGCACAAAGGTCCATCTGGTAAATTTCCGCAGGAGGATAATACCGCGAACTGTATAACTTAGTGCCATCCGGTGAAAATTCTACACCATAAACTCCTATTACTTTTGATGGATTAAAAAGTACCGGATGCGACACTACTCCGCTTGAATTATTAAATGCGAACAATTCAAGGGTACTTCCGTATTTGGCCATTGCGATCCATTTGCCTGCTACATCGGCTTTCAGCTGACCCGCAATTTCATACCCGCTGGTGTCTATAGGATTACCTACATTACTAATTACGGGTGTTAAATTTACCCCGGACGAAGTAACCAGGAAAGTCCGGAAAGCATTGCCGAAAAAATCATGTGTTACTACCCAGACATCCGAATTGTTGCAATGCCGGACTCCCGTTATTTTTTCACAGGAAGGGGTCTGGAGTAAAATATTTTTTTTAGTTGCCACCACATCTCCCAGGCCTCCGCGCAAAGTCATGTTAACTTCTGAATACCTGATGCCATTTGGTTGATGCTGTGCATCTGCAGTAAAAATATAATACACACTTGTGCTTCCGGGTTTTTGAATAATAACTGAAGATTGGGTGGAAGAGGGGCTGCCCATTAAATCAAGGCCATTGGGCATGGTATCGTGTGTTCTGTCCCAAACCGCTGTCCCGTCCGTGTAAAAAAGCAGGTTGCCTGCTGCATCCGAAATAGAGGCACTTCCTTCATCGGTGGACATCATGCCGTTGCTAAGGGCTACAGGTGACCCGCTGCTAAAGTCAAGCCCGGCTTTGTAGCCGAAGTACCAGAGCCTGGCTTCTCCCTGGGCGAATGAGAATTGTGGGAGAGAAAAAAAACCAATAAAAAAAAGAATAAAAAAGAAAAATGTTTTGTTAAGTTGCTTCATAATTTAAGAATACAACTAAATATAAGAAAAAACTTAAAAATAAAAACTACATCAGAGTTTCTTTAAAATCAATTTTTTGTTGTAGTATTTTTCAGCTTCGTATAAAAAGTCGTATACATCCGAAGCATCTTCGCGCATGTAAAAACTAAACTTATAAGCCTTTTTGGTTTTAATGATAACCTTGTTGTTTTCAAGTTTTGCCTCGGCTGTAAAGCTTCCTGCGGGAGTTTCTTTTTTTACATTAAACTCGTTCAGGTTTTCAACGCTATAACCTTCGGGTACAGGAATAGTCACATTTACTACAAATTGTTTCTGATAGGGGATGTAAAAATCCTGCTGCCTGTCCTTGCTTTTTTCCGGAACAATTAATTGCTCGCCTATAAAATTACCGGCATTTAAAATAATATAATTGTTAAAGGCCCAGGCTAAATTTTTTGCCGAAAAATTTAAGGTATGCACAAAGGGTTTTGTTTTATCAAAAAAATTCGTCTCCACCACTTTAAAATCCTTTAATTTTTTCACATCAAAACCATCGACGTATAAATCCGATTCTACCACATTGTTCAAACGTTTTTTACTTTTCTCGTTCATCCCCATCCGGCTGGGAACAATGCTTCCTGAAATCATTTTCCTGTATGGGTTTTCTTCGCACTGATAATCATCCGAAACTGAACATATTTTCCCGGTCTCGTTCAGTTTATGTTTGCCGAAGAAAGATGTCTTACGTTCGAAAGAAACAGTGTTATCACTGGTATTAATATCATTTATATTTACCTCGTATACTATTCTGTTCTCATTATCATCATGGGTGAGGGGCAGTTTTATTTCTTGTAAATCAAATTTGCGGTATTTATCTGCAAGATTTTGATTAACAAGGAAACCGGTTAAAGTAAAAGGTAAAAGCAGAACCGAAAGGAGCGGCCTTTTTCGCCAGATTGCCCCGTAATCTTTATAATATTTGTTACCACTAAAAGAAACACCTGGTTGGCCTTCAAAATACGGGGGTATATTGCCGGGATCGTAAGTATACAAGGGGTTAAACAAATAAAGATTTTGGGCAGGAATAAAAATCCCCATCGAGGGGTCTATGAATTCTTCGTAATTAGTTGCCTGATTGGAATAATGCCCGGATTGCACAATAAATACCTGGTGCCTGATTTTTTTTTCAAAAAACACCCTCGATAAAACATTGCTAAAAAACACATCGTTTTTAAATTCATAATCACTAAGTCCTGAGTACAATTTTTCTTTGGCAATAAGCTGACGGTATAAATAAAATGCATCAGTAATATATGCGATCGTGTCGTTTATTTTTGGATGTTTTTTTATAAGGGTATTAATTATTTGTACAGCAATTCCCCGTTCATAGCTGTCGCCTTTATAATATACTTTTCTTGCCAAAAATAATTGTAATCCAGCCCTAAATTCTTTTCCTTTTACATCAAAAGGACTGGTAGAATAATCATCTGTACTATAATGAGTGGAAGAAACGTATTTCAACAATACATAAGGTATTTGCCTGTTGTTATCGTTTAGTATTTCTTCTTTGTATTTTTCTACCGAATCAAGAGAAATATTAACATGAATTTTATTGTGTTCATCCAATTGCTCATTTGTGTTCATTAAGATTGTTTTAATAATGGTTGAACTTTGAGCATTGTAACTTATATTTGATTCAATTATTTTAACATCGGCTTCAAAATGTAACAAAGGAAATTTATTCACTAAGGTAATAAACGCAGGGGGGTATGCTTTTGACGTGGTGTAGTGAACTTCCAGTATATCTCCAATTTCTAATGAGGGTACAGCTAATTTCTGGCTCGATTCAGATTCGAGCGACAGACTTTTCCCTTTTTTAGACGCATTAAAATCAATTTTTTCTTTTCGGGGAATCAACTGGTCTTTTGTTATGGACTGTGTTGTCCCATCGCGTTTATAAACTGTTCCTATGTTGTTTTCATCAATGGCCCCTTCAATATTAGTTGGTAAACTTATTTGTGAAAGCTCTTCAACCCCCCATTTATCGCGGACATAATAGGAGATACTTATTTTTTCTTCTTTTTTTGCATCGGCATAATACGAATCAGGATAAGAGTACTTATATGAATAATTGTAATCGAGTATAATCACCGATTCTTTTTTCCAGGCGACAGGGATTTTTGTGGTATCAGGCACAGCAGCAATTGTAATGCAGCTTACCAAACAAAACAAAACAAAGAGAATATATCTTTTAAGCATAAATTAACTTGTTTTTAAAATAAGGGGCGAATGGTAAAAATCCCTTAATTGTTTAAGGTCTGCATTCCATTGTTTAAACCGGGCTTTTTTAAGCAGGATGTTTTTTATTTTGATTTGTTTCACCAATTTCACTGCTCCTGCTGCAGATTCATATTTTAGTTCAAATTCATAATCATCGTTTTTTACTTCAACTGCTGCCGGTAATTTTTTAATTGTATAATGAGCAGGAATATTTACGATTGTTGTGGTAGTAATAAAATACCGGTTGTTAAATTCATAATCGTTTTTGCGGGTCGAATCAAAATCCAAGTGTTCAAAGTCATTGTCCTTTTCAGGCAAAATCAATAATTCCTTTGCTGAGGTGGTATAGGCCGAATTTGTTTGTTCGTAATTGTAATTGATCACCAGTGGTTTGGCCCGTTCATTCAAATTACTGGTACTAAAAGCTGTAATGTTCAAATTGGGGTTCCCCGATTTCAGGTAATTTTTAATGGCCAGGTCTTTGTTCTCTGTCTTAAGGCCTGAGATGCCTCTTAAAAAATTAGTTTTTTGTTCCCCGTAACAGGTGAGGGTTCCTTTTCCTTTTAATGTATTTCCTTCTAATTTAAACTCCACCGCATCTTCCTGCTTGTTGCGTTCGTATCCAAAATAAGGAATTTTTTCATTGATATAAGAAGCCCCGTTTTCAATCATTACCGGCCTTCCCTGTATACGCTCGGCATAATCATTCACCGCAATATAATCTTCGGTAGCGTCTAAAAAATATTTTTTTCCACCTAAAAGCGCAGTGCAAATCATGTGGTTGTATACCGCTAAAATCGGCAGGTCGTTGTTGTAAGGAATATCGTTGGTGCCTATCCAGGTTAAGCGCGCATCAATACCGGCCAGCTTTAATAAATTTTTGGTGAGGTTGGCCATTCCTTTGCAATCGCCGTACAACATGTTGCACACTTTTTTTGCCGCCATGGGTTTATAGCCCATAATGCCGTCTTCAAAGGCAATGTAACGCACATGTTCCTGCACCCAGTAAAAAATAGTTTCCATTATTTTAAAACTGTCCGTTTCATTTTTTTTTATTTCCTGTACAATGGCTTGCAGGGATTCAGCTTCATTGTCCACACTATCCACCAGGGTTTTGCACCATTTGTATATATCGTCGTGGGTGGCAAAATAACTTTGACTTTGCTTTTGATTGTTGTACGATTTCACAAACACCAGTATATGCGGCAGGTATTTGGCCGTGCTGGGCGAATGCGATTCATTGGGAATGGCCTCCGTGTTTTCTATTTCATAAATAATTTGTTTTGTTTTTTTTGCGACCAGCACATTTTCTTTTTTAGTGATGCTGAAGTTTTCAAAGTTGACCGGTTT
This sequence comes from Bacteroidota bacterium, assembly GCA_023251755.1. Taxonomy (GTDB): domain Bacteria; phylum Bacteroidota; class Bacteroidia; order B-17B0; family Aurantibacillaceae; genus JAHEYF01. The sequence continues at coordinate 11,750 of JAHEYF010000094.1, read as the reverse complement.
CAATTCCAGCTCAACCCATTCAGGCACTTCAAACGAAATTGTTTTTTTATGGATAGGATAACTTTCATGAAAATAAATTTTAGAAAACAAGCGTGGGTCCCGGTAGGCCTTCACATAATCTACTTCATACGTTTTTCCTTTCACCATGTCCATTTTATAGGCACATACTTTTAAATCATCGTGAAAGATACCTGCACTTTCATAATTGGTATGCACAACAGGAAAACTACTGATGGCTATTTTATTGACTAAGTATTTTAAAGAAGTAATCTCTGACTGATCGTCGTAAAAAACAGAGTTGATTTTTGAATAATAATCTTCATTGGTAAAAAAATGGGCGTAATAATTTTCGCTGATTATAAAAGATTTTGTTTTCCCTTTTTGCACCAAAGCAAAGGTGTAATTTACTTTTTCGTCAATGGCTAAGCACTTGTCATCCGGAAAGCGGGCAGTAATTTGCTGAAGGTCGGGACTTTTGTTGGTTTGGGCTAAACCAAGTGAAGTGCTAAATAAAAATACAAGGCTAACCAGCAGGGACGGGAATGAGTTAAACATATAAGCAAGTTAAAAAGACATGAGTATTGAGACGTGAGTATTGAGAACTTACGATACTAAAATCTCACTAAGCTATCTCCTTAATACAATTTTAAGATTTTTTATCCAAACGGTGAAATTAAGGCGGACAAACTCCTGAATATATGCTATTTTTGTTCCTCAATTTTATCCCATGTTAAGCATCCATCCAAAGGAAATAAAAATACCACAGCTTCACGCTTATTTATTGGGCGCCATTGGCCCGCGCCCCATTGCTTTTGCCAGCACCATCGACAACGAAGGAAGGCCCAACCTGGCTCCATTCAGCTTTTTTAATGTTTTTTCGGCCAATCCGCCCATTGCCATTTTTTCTCCTGCCCGCAGCGGACGCACAGGCATTACCAAGCACACCTTCGACAACGTGAAGGAAGTTCCGGAAGTGGTGATCAATATTGTGAATTATAACATGGTGCACCAGATGTCGCTGGCCAGTAGTCCTTACGGGAAAGGAGTGGATGAATTTACCAAAGCAGGTTTTACAAAAATCCCTTCCGAAAAAGTAAAACCTTTCAGGGTGGCCGAATCGCCGGTACAATTGGAGTGCAGGGTAAAGGAGGTGATAGAACTGGGGAGCGAAGGCGGGGCCGGTAACTTAGTCATCAGCGAAGTGGTGATGATACACATTAAAGAAGAGGTATTGGACAGCAACGGAAACATTGATCAACAAAAAATAGACCTTGTGGCCCGTATGGGTGGAAACTGGTATTGCCGCGCACATGGCGATGCTTTGTTTGAAATTGAAAAACCCATCACTACCCTGGGCATAGGAATAGATTCGATTCCGGGCCGGATTAAAAACAGCAAAGTGCTGAGCGGAAACAACCTGGGGCAATTGGGAAATGCAGAACATTTACCTACCAGGGAAGAAATTGCCCATTTTAAAGATTCAGGGGCCATCAACGAAGCCTTTGAATTGTACGGGAAAAGCCACGATAAATTAGAAGAACACCTGCACCACATTGCTAAAAAACTTCTGGAAGAGAACAAGACCGCCGAAGCTTGGAAGGTACTTTTGAGTATAGAGTAGTGAGATTTGAGTATTGAGATATGAGTAGTGAGATGATAGAATATGAGTATTGAGATTATAGATTTAAGTAGCGAGAGGATAGATATTGGTAATGATATAGTTTGCAAGTTCTCACATCTCAATACTAATATCTCAATACTAATATCTCAAAATAAAGTTTTATTTTTGCCGATCTAAATTTTTTACCATGGCCAGATTTCACGCATTAAAAGTTAGCGATATACGTAGAGAGACTGCGGATGCTGTTTCGGTAGCATTTGAAGTTCCACTACAGATTCAACCTGAATTCCAGTTTAAGCAGGGGCAATATGTTACCCTTAAGTTAATCGTAAACGGCGAAGAACTCAGACGTTCCTATTCTTTGTGCACCAGCCCTTACAGCGAAAAACAATTGAGAGTGGCCATTAAGGAAGTGCAGGGAGGAAAAGGCTCTGTACACATCAACAAACACCTTAAAGTTGGCGATACTATAGAAGTAATGACCCCCATGGGTAATTTTTATTCCCCCCTGTCGGGATCAAATAAAAAACATTACGTACTCTTTGCCGGCGGAAGCGGGATAACACCCATGATGAGCATTTTAAAAAGTGTGCTGTACATCGAAAAACAAAGCAGCATTACGCTTGTTTACGCCAACCGCGATGAAGACAGTACCATTTTCAAAAAAGAAATTGAAGAGCTGGCCGCTCAAAATCAGGATAAATTAAAAGTGTTGTTTGTGTACGATCAGCCTAAAAACGATACGGCTGATTTATACAAAGGATTGATGAGCCAGGACAAGGTAAAAGCCATTAGCGAAAAACACATTGCATTAAATTCAGACAATGAATATTTTGTTTGCGGCCCCGGGCCCATGATGGAAAATGTGAAATCCGTTCTTGAAGGCTTAAAGGTGAACAAAGAAAAAATTCACATCGAATACTTCTCCGCTGTTATTGAAGCGGTTGCTAAAGCAGAAGGACAGGGCGGTGGTGAAAATGTAAACAGTAAAGTTACCGTGTTGCAATACGGTGTGGCCACCGAATTTAACCTGAAAACCTCAGGTCCAACCGTGCTGGATGCAGCCTTAGACGCCGGCGTTGACGTGCCTTTCAGTTGTAAAGGAGCAGTGTGTTGTACCTGCAGGGCAAAAGTAATTGAAGGCAAAGCGAAGATGGATGCCAACTTTGCATTAACCGATAGCGAAGTGGCCGAAGGTTTTATATTAACCTGCCAGTCGCACCCCTTGACAGAAAAATTAGTGATAGATTTTGATGCGATCTGATCTAAGTCAAAAGTGAGAAAGTGAGAGGGTAAGAAAGTAAGAAAGAAGATATTGGTAACATAAAGAGGAATAAACTTAGTGTACCTCTGTGTCCTTAGTGCCTTAGTGGTGAATGCAGCACCCAATACTCCCTTTGTTTTGAGTATCTTTACCAAATGAGTGAAACTACAAGCCCAATCGGGCAGGTTCTTCTTAATCTTGGAATTAAGGAATTGAACGAAATGCAATCAGCATCCATTGATGCCAACAGTAAAAACAATGATGTGATCGTATTGTCGCCCACCGGCTCGGGTAAAACACTTGCATTTTTATTGCCGCTGCTTCAGACACTTGATGTTAATAAAGACACTATTCAGGCCCTGGTGTTAACACCTTCGCGGGAACTGGCCCTTCAGACGGAAGATGTGTTTAAACGCATGAAGACAGGGTTCAAGGTAAACAGCTGTTATGGAGGGCACAACGTTAAAATAGAAATCAACAACCTTTCGCAGGCGCCGGCACTTTTAATTGGTACCCCTGGCCGTATTGCCGACCTCGTAGACAGGGGTGTTTTAAACCTGAAAGAAGTAAGTGCTGTTGTACTGGATGAGTTTGATAAATCGTTAGAATATGGCTTCCAGGATCAAATGTCGTTTATTATGGGCAAATTGCCTGGGCTTACCAAACGGATATTAACCTCGGCAACCAATGCAGAAACAATACCCGGTTTTGCCGGCGTGAAAAAACCAATCCGTTTGAACTTCCTTCAAACTTCAACAACCAACGCTAAGCTGGAGGTTAAACAGGTGATTTCGGATGAGAACGATAAGTTAAACACCCTGCTCAAACTTGTTTGTAAAACCGGGAATAAGCCGATGCTGGTTTTTTTAAACCACAGGGAAGCGGTGGAAAGGGTAAGTGAATTTTTTGAAGAGAAGGGGATGGTCCATTCGTTTTTTCACGGAGGGCTGGAACAATTTGAAAGGGAACGAACGATTGCAAAATTCAGAAACGGGAGTTGCCCTATACTGATTACAACCGATCTCGCTTCACGCGGATTGGATATACCGGAAATTGAATACGTGGTGCATTACCACTTGCCATTGAATGAAGAAGCCTATACGCATAGAAACGGCAGAACCGCCCGGATGCATGCAAAAGGAATGGTGTACATCCTTCTTTCGGGAGAAGAAAAATTACCGGATTTTATAAAAGATAAAATTCCTGTTGAAAGACTTCAGGACCAAAACAGTCTGCCTAAAAAACCGGAATGGGTAACCCTGTACATTGGCAAGGGTAAAAAGGACAATATCAACAAAGTAGACATCGTTGGGTTTTTGTGTAAGAAAGGCCAGTTGGACAAATCAGAGCTTGGGCTGATTGAAGTAAAAGATACTTTTGCTTATGTGGCTGTAAGAAGAAACAAAGCGAATGAGCTGATCCAATTGGTAAAGGAAGAAAAATTAAAAAATCAAAAGGTGAAGATTGACCTGGCGAAATAAGTCAACTCCGCTTCCTGATCGGGAATGCTAATCCTTTGAAAAATAAGTACAAAAAAAACCGGAAAGCTTTTTTTAATTTTGGTGCATGGAATTAATAGATGAACAAATAGACAAGTATTGCCGCACACATACTTCCGAAGAACCTGAAGTGCTGAACCGGCTGAACCGCGAAACGTATTTAAAAGTGATGTCCCCGCGTATGCTGAGCGGGCATTTACAGGGAAGTTTTTTAACGATGTTGTCGAAAATACACCAGCCTTCGTATATACTCGAAATTGGTACTTACACGGGCTATTCGGCTATATGCCTGGCGCAGGGTTTAAAGGAAGGTGGACAACTGATAACGATTGATATCAATAATGAAACGGAAGCGATGGCCCTCCGGTTTTTTAAAGAAGCCGGACTCGAAAATAAAATTGAGTTAAAAACAGGGGATGCCCGTCAGATCATTCCTACATTAAATACTCCTCTGGATTTGGTGTTTATTGATGCCGACAAAGCAAACTACCCGGTTTATTTTGATTTAGTAATAGAGAAACTAAAACCAGGCGGTTTAATTATAGCCGATAATGTATTGTGGAGTGGAAAAGTACTGATGGATGAAAATGAAATGGATGCAGACACCAAAGCCCTGCATGCCTTCAATAAAAAAGTAAGTGCGGATAAAAGGGTAGAAAAAATGTTATTGCCCTTAAGGGATGGCTTGATGCTCATCAGGAAAAACAGTTAACAACAACTAAACTATTGAACTACCGGTGCTTTGTGTTTCCAGCGCCTGTGGCTCCACAACCACATCCCGGGTTGCCGGATGATGTCGGCTTCCAGGCGGCGTGTATGGGCTTCAGAAATTTCACCTACAGCTGTTTCTTTCGGGTTTTCAAAAAGGGTTTCGGCTGTGAGTTCATAATACCCACGTTTTTTTCGTTGTACACTTACATACACCACCGGGTAATCCATTTTGCGGGCTATTTTTTCTGTTCCCCAAAACACGGGTGTGGCCTGGTTCAAAAAGGTCGTCCAGTAGGCCCCTTCCGGTGCCGGGGTCTGATCGGCAATAAAAGCGGTTGCACTAATTTCCGCCCGGTTGTTGACCATGTCTTTAAAAGCATCTTTCATGGCGTATAGTTTGGTTCCAAACTTTGAGCGCATATCAAACAGTAATTGGTTGAAGTATTTGTTGGAAAGCGGATGGTAGATGACGTAAAGTTGTTGCCGGCAGACTAAACTAAAAGTACTGCCTGCCCATTCCCAATTGCCATAATGCCCCATCACAATAATCACAGATTTTTTTTCGGCCTGGTAACGGTCAAACAAGGCTTTGGCGTCGGGGTGCATGCTGCAATGACGTTGTGCAGAGGCTTTAGAAATAACCAAGGTTTTAAATGTTTCGATAAAAAGATCGCAGAGGTAACGGTAAAAACGCCTTGCAATTTTTTTTAATTCAGCTTCACTTTTTTCAGGGAAAGACCTGCGGAGGTTTTCCATCACTACTTTTTTCCGGTAGCCGACTATGTAATAGACCAGCACAAACAAAAAATCACTTATTCCATATATAAAAGGGAATGGAATAAGCACGAGGAGGTAAATAAAAAGGAGCGCGATATAATAGGCAATGGCCTGCATACAAGGATTAATTTTTTAGTGCTGATCTTTTTTAAGCGCCTGGTCTTTCCATTTAAAACTTTGTATCAAATGAATCACATCTTCACGGATAAAATCAACCACAATTTTTGTGGAATCAATATTGGGGGCTGCATTAAAATACAAGGCCCCCCTTAAAAAATGCTGTGTGCTGTCGGTTAAATAAAATTGTACAGAGGAAGCCGTATTCCCTGCTATTTCATACATTAAACCAAACACGTTTGCTGAATCACGTAGTATTACCTGCTGGTCCAGCCCGGTAGCCTTCACCTGGTGGCGGATCGCCAGTTCCCTTGCATCTTCAATGTAAGAAGCCAGGTTGTTATGAATTACTTTATAGCTGATGTGCAATTGTGCATTAAAGCGGGGGTATTTTATATTGATCCAGCAGGGTTCGGCCTGTGGGCTGATGTCCCTTCCAATAGTAGAGTATTCGGGTGTTTCGAATATAAAAGGGCAGGTGGTATCGTATAATTTATATTTTTTTTGAGGGAAATCAATCCTATAATAGGCCCTTGGTTTTGGAGTAAATACAGCGTCGTCTTCATCGTCACAGGAAACACTGAAGATCCCCGTGCAAATTAAAAACAATACAAATAAAATGGTGTGCAGGTTGAAGGAATAAAATCTCATAATCAAAAATAGTCAATAGTTATTAGTTAATAGGGATTAGTGAATAGTTAATAGCGATTAGTTAATAGGGAACAGTTAAATGAGGACAATAAAAAAATCTTCAGTCATAGCCTATACTAATCGCTAATCGCTGTTCACTATTAACTAAAAAGGTAAGTCATCCCCTCCGTTTACCTCAGGCTGAATACTTGTTGAATCGTTGCCTGTAGGTGTATTTGCGCCTGTGGAGGGATTGCCCTCTTTTTTACTGAGTACTAAAAAATGTTCGCCTACAATTTCAGTCGCTTGTTTTTTGTTGCCGTCCTTGTCCTGCCAGCTGCGGGTTTGTATTTTCCCTTCTAAGTAAATCTGCGTCCCTTTTTTTAATAATTTTTCTGCGTTCTCTGCAAGGCCCCGCCACAGCACAATGTTGTGCCATTCGGTCTGATCCACCCGGTTCCCGTTTTTATCTTTAAATGTTTCGGTAGTGGCCATGCTAAAATTCACGCGGGCTATTCCTCCTTCCAGATGCCGAATTTCAGGGTCTTTCCCCAGGTTGCCCACTAAAATAACTTTGTTGATTCCAGCCATAATGTTGATAAATGTATTTGCAAAAGTAAAAAGCCAAAAGTAAAAAGCCAAAAGCGATTTCGCTTACTAAAATCCCTTATGGCTTAAAATTTTATTGCTTATGGCTTTTACGTAAAAAGCCAAAAGAACGATCCTGGTTCCGGTTAAGTGACTGGTAAAACAGATCACCTGCTTAAACGGATGTTATAGGGCCTGAAATCAAAAACAGCTTTCTACAAAAATGTAATTTTTATTTCAAATAGGGGGTATTCCTGGTTAGTTATTCGTCGAACTTAACAATTTTTAAAAGCAATTGTTAAATGGGGAAAATAAATTTACCTTTGTTCGCAACAAAAAAATTCACAATGGCATCAGATAACTTTCAGGCACACGATTATTATTTAATGGATGAACTGTTGAGCGACGAGCACAAGCTTATCCGCGAAACAGCCCGTGCATGGGTGAAAAAAGAGGTGACTCCAATCGTTGAAGACTATGCTCAAAAAGCGCAATTCCCCAAACAATGGATCAAAGGATTGGCAGAAGTAGGGGCTTTCGGGCCTTATATTCCACAGGAATACGGCGGGCCGGGACTGGACCAGATATCTTACGGATTGATTATGCAGGAACTTGAACGCGGCGACAGTGGCCTCCGTTCAACGGCTTCGGTACAAAGCTCCCTGGTGATGTACCCTATTTATGCTTACGGCAGCGAAGAACAAAAAAAGAAATACCTTCCCAAACTTGCAACAGGTGATTTGATGGGCTGTTTCGGTTTAACGGAACCTGATTTTGGGTCCAACCCTTCGGGAATGATTACCAACATCAAAGACAAAGGCGATCATTATTTACTGAACGGGGCTAAAATGTGGATCAGCAATGCACCCTTTGCAGATATTGCAGTGGTGTGGGCAAAAGATGAAAGCGGCGATATCAGAGGATTGGTTGTGGAACGCGGTTACGAGGGGTTTACTACTCCTGAAACCCACGGTAAATGGAGTTTACGTGCCAGCGCCACCGGTGAACTGGTGTTTGACAATGTTAAAGTTCCCAAAGAAAATATTTTCCCGAATGTAAAAGGCCTTAAAGGGCCTTTGGGTTGCCTGAACAGCGCCCGTTACGGAATAGCCTGGGGTGTAATTGGCGCGGCTATGGATTGTTACGATTCAGCTTTGCGTTACAGCAAGGAGCGTGTTCAATTCGGCAGACCAATTGGCGGTTTTCAGTTGACACAAAAAAAATTAGCGGAGATGATCACCGAAATCACCAAGGCGCAATTATTAACCTGGAGATTGGGTGTGTTGAAGAATGAGCACAGGGCCACGCCTTCGCAAATTTCGATGGCGAAACGCAACAATGTAAACATGGCTTTGCAAATTGCACGCGAAGCCCGTCAGATACACGGTGGGATGGGCATTACAGGCGAGTACCCGATTATGCGTCACATGATGAACCTGGAGTCGGTGATTACGTATGAAGGCACGCACGATATACACCTGCTGATTACCGGTATGGATGTAACGGGCTTCAATGCGTTTACCTAATAAGATAAATTTAAAAAGAAAGCGGGTTGAACGACCCGCTTTTTTTATGCCTTATCTGAAAATAAAACCCTTTGCAAAAGGGTCTTCCGGGTCAAAATAAAATTCGTTTTTCCCAATAATGGAGGAGGTGCCTCCTACTTCCGGGATCACCGCGTCGTAGACTCCAAAAGATGTGGTATCCGCTACCCCTACACTCATGGTGCTGCCTGTTATACTTTCAATAACAATGGTCTCATTCAGTTTAAGTTCGCCTTTGGCATGGTGCAGGGCTGCTCTTGCCGAAACCCCTGATCCTGTTGAAGAGCGGTCTACTTCCCCGTCGGCAAATACACATACATTGCGGCTGTGATGAGCAGCTTCCTGCGCTTTGCCGGTAAAAATAGTCCCGTATAAAAAACTCAGGTCTTTTTCAAAGGGATGCTTAACCGAAAAATTTTCGCTAACAGACTTTTTAATTCTGCGGCCATAATCAATGAGCTGGTTGAACTGTTCGGGAATCAACTTCAATCCTACGCTTTCCGCATCCACAAAGGCATAAAAAGCGCCGCCATAAGCAATGTCAAAATGTACACGACCAATACCCGGAACGTCTGCCTTGGCATCTTTTAAATAAAGAAAAGAAGGTACATTCAAAAATTTTACCTGACTTACTTTCCCATTTTCGATTGTTGCGCTGGCTTTTATTTTACCCGCAGGAACGTTGATGTTTAATTGCGGATGCTTCCCTTCTTTTTTTATAATTCCGGTTTCTAATACCAATCTGGTAAGGGCAATAATCGCGTGCCCACACATGGTACTGTAGCCTTCGTTGTGCAAGAAAAACACATCAAAATCGGCATCGGCAGAGGTGGTTATAACAGCTCCGTACATATCCGCATGCCCGCGTGGTTCCCACAGTGTACCGGTGCGGATGTGATCAAAGTTTTCTTTGAAATACCTTCTTTTTTCCAACACGGTATTCCCTTTTATTTCAGGCAGGCCCGATGTGTATACCCGAAGCGGTTCGCCTCCGGTGTGCATGTCAATGGTGGTGATTTTTGCCCAGTGCGCAGGCGCCTGCCAGGTACAATTGTCAAATAAATTTTGTGAAACAGGGCTTAGTGTTAAGTTAAAAGACATAAGTTAAAAGTTAAAAGTTATAAGCCAAAAAGCGATTTTGTTTATGTAAAAGCCTTTATGGCTTATTTTTTATTGCTTATGGCTTTTCCTTTCTTAAGCCAAAAGAACGATCACGCTTAGAATTAAATAATAATTTCTTTTCCACAGTTTTTTTCTTTGGCAGACTCGTACATCGCCTGTGCTACAAATAAATCGAACAAGGCCATGCCCGCAGATTTATACACAGTGGTTTTCGAAATGTCTATCTTTCGTTTTCCGTTTATCAATTGCCCGATGGTAAATACATCTTCCGGGTTTAAAATCCCTTTTTGTAAAGGCAGCACTATGTCGCCCACCTCATGCCTGGCCCCTTCCGAATCAATGGCTAAGCAGCCTGCCAGTTCGTACACTGCATCAGGCAATTCCTGCATCGTTGGTTTATAAGAGCCTATGCTGATAAAATGTTTGCCTTCAAGCAATTTTTTATCATTGGGCAATACCGGTGTTGCAGAAGTTGTGGCGGCAATGATGACATTTGTTTGTTGTAGTAACTCTTCGGTATTGCTACAGGCCTGTACACTAACATGAGGGAAATAACCTGAAACAGCAGACTTTAATTTTTCAAAGCTTTCTGCCGAACGAAACAAACAGATTATTTTTTTTAGGGGCCGGACAGCGCAGGCAAAAATCGCCTGGTGAATGCCCTGCACCCCGCAACCAATAAGGCCTATGGCGTTTGTATTTCTATCCGTCATGTATTTCAGGCCCATTGCTCCAACAGCACCTGTACGGAGGGCGGTCAGCTTTGCCGCGTTCATCAGGGCTAAAGGCAGGCCTGTTTCAATATCGTTCAGCAACATAAGCCCATTGGTTACCGGCAATTGTTTGGCTGCATTGCCCGGCACCACCGAAACCAATTTAGTTCCATAATGGCTTTCTGAAAAGGAGGGCATGGCTAAAAATGTATTGGCGCCAAAGTCAAGGTGCATACGTTGCGGGGCAATGCAGGCCTTGTTTTCGTTGGCCAGCATGGCTTCTTCAACTGCGGTAAGAATCTCCTCTAAAGAAAGTAAAGCGCTTATATCTTCATTGTTTAATACCAGCATGTTGCCTTTTTATAATTTGGAATTAAATTACAAAGATATCAATGCAGTGCAGGTGATAATGCTTTAGTTTTTCAGGGATGAGTATTATTTTAGCTAATTGGGAATTGAGAAGAAAAAGAAAGCCACGAATTTTTCCAATTAGAAAAATTGCGTGGCTAACAAAACAAATTAGTTGGTTTCAATTGGCAGTGATCAAATAATAATCTCTCCTGCCTTTTTGAATCATTAGGTACTTATCATTAATGAGGTAAGAAGGATCTAATAATAGATCAGTCGCAACAACTTTATTTTTATTAACCGACACTCCACCACCCTGTATCATTTTACGCGCTTCACCTTTGCTTGAAAATATTTGCGTTTTTTCTACAAGAAAATCAACAAGACTTATTCCCTCAGATAATTCATTTTTTGTTATTTCAAAACGCGGAACCCCGTCAAAAATATCGAGAAAAGTGGACTCATCAAGTTGCCCTAAATCCTGTGCAGTTCCTTTAAATAAAATTTCAGAAGCTTCCACAGCGGCCTTGTAATCGTTTTCGCTGTGTACACGGATCGTTACATCTTTGGCCAGGGTTTTTTGCAGGTTCCGTTCATGCGGGGCTGCATTGTGCTGTGCTTCCAAAGCTTCAATTTCTTCGCGGCTCATTAAGGTAAAATAACGGATGTAATTTTTTGCATCGTCATCACTGGTATTTAACCAAAACTGGTAAAATTTATAAGGCGAGGTTTTTGTTTTGTCCAACCATATATTTCCCCCTTCTGTTTTACCGAATTTTGAACCGTCGGCTTTTTTAATGAGCTGAGTGGTCAAAG
>JAHEYF010000093.1 GCA_023251755.1 Bacteroidota bacterium | reverse complement strand
AAAAATGCTTAGCCAGTACTTTCACCAGGTTAACGGAGGTTTTGGACTGATAATCCAGTAAAATGTGCGAAATTTTGGAAAGAGGCACAACACTGTATAATTTCACAGAATCGACCTTGCCTACAGCGCCAATACAAAAATCGCTGATGATGTGGTATTCGGTTAATTCAGGGATAAGTGCAACCGGTACCAGGCCTATATCCACCTGCTTGTTTTTTAGCTTTTGGGCGCACAGCGAGGGGATGTCCAATTGTAAATCAATCCTGTTTTTTATGTCCGAGTGTTCTATTCCATATTGAAACGGGAGCGTGTTCAGGTAGCTGACAATGGAGATACTATATGTTTTCTTCACTAAGAATCGTTTATTCGTTCAATAGTTCAATCGTTTATCGTTTTATAGTTTATTCGTTTTACCTGTAAGGTAACTGATGAACGAAAGAACAAATAAACTATTAAACTTGTATTCAGGCCTGCGCGGTAGGGCCTCCAAAACTCAAAGGAAGGGCGTTCACTTCCGTATCTTTTATTTTACCATGCACCTGTTCAAATTTATTCACATTGTCGGCAATGGCTTTCATTAAACGTTTGGCGTGTTGTGGGGTAAGTACAATGCGTGATTTAACACGGGCTTTAGGCACACCGGGCATTATTTTTATAAAATCAATTACAAATTCAGTGGGCGAATGGGTAATAATAGCCAGGTTGCTATAAATACCTTCTGCCACATCTTCACTTAATTCTATATTTAACTGATTATTGTTCGGATTTTGATCTTCCATGATTCGTTATATTTTGTCCAAAGTTAAGAAACTGTTTAAATGTAAAAAGATTAAAAATAATTAATATTCAAACAGATCCCCTGTTTTATTTTGTCATTTTTCAATGCAAAAAACAACAAACCTTTCCTGATTTAAATCAGGGCATCGGATTTCATACAGGCTGTATGATCTGTCAATTGCGCGTTTCAGCTCATTCAAAAAGTGTTCAACACCGTGTTGTTCTTAAATTTCGGGATTATCTTTATGCAAAAACAACAGCTTTTGTATCTTAAGTAATAAATTGATTAAATTTGTTTATACATACTGAACATATTTTCAGGACAATTCGAACTACTTTTATGCTGCTTCGTTTACGGTTTTTATTGTGGGTGCTTACAGGCCTTTTTTTCTTTTCCGCAAGCCCCGCTTTTTCTCAGTTCGCTAACGAAGAGGCCGTTAAAAAGCAGGCAGATAAATATTTTGACGACGAAGAATATGAAAGCTGCTACAAGCTTTACACCCAATTGGTATCCCTGCACCAAAAAGACCCTGAACTCAACTACAAGCTGGGTGTATGTATGCTTTTTATGGAACCCAATAAAAAGAAATGCTACCCTTACCTTGAACTGGCCAACAAGAGCCTGAAAGATTGCCCCAAAGAAGCCCGTTTTTACCTCGGCAAGGCCTATCACCTGAATTTTAAGTTTGACGAAGCCATGAAAAACTATGCCCAGTACAAGGACATGGGCTCGGTGGCAATGGTTAAAAAATTACAGGTAGACCAGGAAATTGAGGCCTGTAAAAACGGAAAACGTTTGTTGAGTAATTTAACAGAGCTGATTGTATCAGAAAAAAAATTATTGTCCCGGGCCGATTATTTCAGAAGTTACAACCTGAGTGATATTGGCGGAAAATTATTAGTAAAGCCTTTGGAGTTTATTTCTGTACTGGATAAAAAGAAAAAGAACCAATCCATTATTTATTTACCGAAATCGAACGACCAGTTGTATTACGCCAGTTATGGCGAAAACCCGGACAATGGTAAAGACCTGTTTGTTGTAAAAAAACTACCGGACGGGGAATGGAGCAAACCGCAAAACATTGGTTCGCCCATCAATACCCCTTTTGATGAAGATTACCCGTTTTTACATCCCAATGGAAAAGTATTGTACTTTGCTTCCAAGGGGCACAACAGCATGGGGGGCTACGATATTTTTAAATCGGAGCTGGACGAGGCCACCGGTAAATGGAAAGCCCCTGTTAACATGGATTTCCCGATCAATACCCCCGACGACGATATTTTATTTGTTACCGACTCGCTCGAAAAAACGGCTTACTTCTCTTCTGCCCGAAGCAGCCCCATTGGAAAAATTGATGTGTATAAAATAAACACCGAACGACGCCCCATGGATTTTGCCTATATAAAAGGCACTGTGGTGAAAAAACAACCGGAGCAAAGCATTTTATCCAAAATAAGTATTAAAAACGTAGACAACGGCGAAGACATTGGTAATTATGCAGCCAACGACAGCGGACAATACTCCCTGCAATTGCCCAACGGCGGAAAACTTTTATTTACAGTTGAAACACCTGGTTTTACAACCCAATCGGAAGGGGTGAACCTGCCACAGGCCACTACCTTAAAGCCTTACCGGCAATTAATTTATTATGAGAACAAAAAGTTAGTTATTCAAAACCTGTTTGACCAAAACATAAATTCCGATGATGCCTATCTTCAGTACTTGGATTTGATTGAGCAAAAATCGAAGTTAGATGTCAACGCCGATGATTTTCCTGTAGCCAACAACAATACGCCTGTAGCAGCCAACAACACCGTTAAAAACAATACCGATACCAGTAAAACAGGTAGCGCTAAAAACACACTCAACAACGAAGACCTGGTTAAAATGGCCTACAAGGACGCCGGGGAATTAGAAAGCGAATCGGCCCAGTTAAAATCGGAAGCCGGCGATGCCTTTACTTTTGCCAACAACAAAAATGTAGAAGCTGAAAATAAAAACAAAGCCGCTACCCAGGCTATGGAGAAAGCCAATACAGAGCCTGATGCAAAAATAAAAGAGCAGTTTGTTGCGGAAGCCAATAAATTAAAAGAAGAAGCCGAAACCAGCAGCAAAAATGCGCTACTGGCCAATAACATTGCCAAACAATTAGAAGTAGACGCCAGCAATAAGAAAAAAGAGGCGGACCTGACCCTGAATTATGCCAAACAATTGGAAGAGGCCAATAAAGCCAAAAACAACAAAGAAGTCCTGGCTAAATTAGAAAGTGTTCAAAAAGAACTGGAAGATCTTTCCAAAACCAATACCACAAACACCAACAGCCTCACCAATTCAATTAAAGTAGAAGCCGAACGCAAACAGGAGGAGTTGAAAAAAGCACAGGCCGCTATTGATAAACTTAAAAAAGACCAGGAAAACAACACCAAAGAAATTGCTGCTATAGACAAAGAAATAGCCAGCACATCGGACAAGGACTTAATTGCCAATTACAAAGCACAGCAGGAAGATTTAAAAGCCGATGTTGAATCGTCGAAAAAAGAAATAACAAACACCGAAAACAAAGTTGCTGTATTAAAAAAGGAAACGGAATTGTTGCAGAGCCAGGCCGATTTTGTGAGCACCATGCTAACGACTGTTAAAGGTGAAACCGCTGTGGCTACCAATAATACTACTGCAAAAGACCCTTTAAATACAACCAATAACAACACCACTACTACTAACAACAACACGGGCAAAGACCCTTTAAACAACACAGCAACAACTACCGCAAACAATACCAGCACCAAAGACTACGCTGCAGAAAACAAACAATTGGATCAGCAATTAACTGCATTAAACAGCGCACCTGAAACAGCAGACAATTACAACAAAAAAAACGAAATACTGAACAACTACATCAATAACATAAACAAAGAAATTGCCTCACAAAAAGAAACACTGGCTAAAACACAACAAGCCGGTGAAAAAAATGTGATCAACAACAATATTAAAAGTCTGGAGCAACAAAAAAATCAAAAATCAGCTGAGCTAATTAAAAATACGGATAAACTGGCAGGTATTGGAAACACTACAAATACCACTGTTGCAACAAATAACACCACAACAAAAGATACAGCCAACAAAACAAACACTGCTGTTCCGGCTAACTATACAGCCGCAAGCAAACAATACGACCAGGAGCTAACAGCATTAAACAATGCACCGGAAACAGCGGATAAGTACAACAAGCAAAACGAAATAATTAACAACTACATTAAAAGCATAGACAAAGAAATTGCAATACAACAGGAAACATTGGCTAAAACTCAACAGCCGGGTGAAAAAACGGTGATCAACAACAACATTAAAAACCTTGAACAGCAAAAAAATCAGAAATCAGCAGAATTAATAAGAAACACCGATAAGCTGGCAAGTATTGGAACAAGCACAAACACTAATGTAGCAAGCAACAACAATACAACAAAAGATACGGCTAACAAAACAAGTGCTACTGTTCCGGCCAATTATACCGACGCCAGCAAACAATACGACCAGCAATTGGCCGCTTTAAATAATACAACTGAAACAACGGACACGTACACGAAGAAAAACGAAGTGCTCAACAATTATGTAGAGAGCATAGATAAAGAAATTACAACACAGCAAGAGGCCCTCACAAAAACAGACAAACAAAGCGAGAAGACTGCTATCGCTAACAACATTAAAAACTTAGAGCAACAAAAAACAGAAAAATCGAATGAGATCGCCGCGAACAATACCAAACTAAGCAGTCTTAACAACACTACAAACAATATAGTGGCCAACAACACTGTTACAACAAATGATACAGCCAACAAAACAAACACTGCTGTTCCTGCGAATTATACCGATGCAAGCAAACAATACGACCAGCAATTGGCCGCTTTAAACAACACAGCTGAAACAACGGACACTTACACCAGGAAAAATGAAGTCCTCAACAATTATGTGAAGAGCATAGATAAAGAAATTTCAACGCAACAAGAGGCCTTAACGAAAGCACAAAAGAAAAGTGAAAAAACAGCCATCGCCAACAACATTAAAAACTTAGAGCAACAAAAAACAGAAAAATCGAACGAGATAATTGCTAACAATACTAAGCTGGCCAGTCTGAACAACACTACAAACAACACACTTACAACAAACAATACAACAACAAAAGATACTCTAACAAACACTGCCCTTGCTACCAACAACACTGCAAGCAAAGATTCCTCCAATAAAAATTCAGCCCAATCGGCTGCTGAACACGAGCAATTGCTGCAGGAAATAAACGGTATAAAAAACTCCAATTCATTAACTTTTAATAAAGACGAGAGTTTATTTTTCACCAACGTGGTTTATAACGACCAACAGGCCCTGAGTATTAAACAACAGGTGGATGAAAAATTGGCCCGCTTAAAAACAGTGGAAAACACTGTCGGTCAAAAAATAAATCAGCTTGAAAATTCCATTAAAAATGGTTCTTCAGCAAATAGTACAGACCAAAGCATTCATGATTTAAGTAAGCGTGCAGATCAATTAAACGACGAGGCCCTGGAATTGCGCAAAGCTTCGGCATCCTACTCCGGCACTCAAAAAGAAGAAGCGATTGCAAAAATAGCCTCCCTTGAAAAAGAGGCAGAAGACCTTCGTTTAAAATCCGTGGAAGATCAATGGTCTTTGTACCAGCAGCAATACGCTACAAACAACATGAACCTGAACACGCTTTCGGGTTTATCGGAAAAAAACCAGCACGAAGACATTGTGCAGGCCAACCTGCTGGCCGGCGATTCGAAGACCTTTCAGGCACAGGCCGATAAAATGAGGGGTGATTCCAAAGCCGAAAGCTCCACCGCTTCAAAAACGGCTGCTTTGACAAATGCCAACGATAAGTTATTGGTTGCTATAACCAAACAAAACCAATCGATTGAATTGTACAAAAAACACAACCCCGGCTTTCAACCTGCTGCCAATACTGCTGTAGCAAGCAATCACAAAGCAGAGGTGGAAGAAATAAAAAAACAAATTGCAGACGGTGTTGTGATTAAACACGATATTCTGAAAACCCTGAGCGATGCCAACAAAGCCGAATACAATGCTTTATTAGCCAAGCTGAACCAATTGGAAAAAACAAATCCTGGTGCAAACCCCGAAGCGAAAAATCTGAAAGCAGCTGCACAGAAAAATTTAATTGAAGCCAATGCCCTGTTAATTAAAGTAAACAACACAACAAATGAAGTTGAGAAAAAAGGATTTTATGTTGATGCCAATAAATATTTAAGCGAAGGAATAAACAATTTAAACAAAGCCATTGCACTTGTTCAACCTGCTGTTGTTACCAATGTGAACACAAACAACAACGAAACTAAAACCGAAACCAAAACAGTGCTTGTTGACCCGGTTACCACAAACACCACCAATACTACAGCTCCTGTAAAAGATAAAAACGAACCCACACCCGAACAATTAGCGAAACTCAAAAACACCCCTCAGTATAAAACCTATCAAAACCTGAAAACAGAAGCCGATAAACTGAATGTTGTGGCTGAAACAGAAAATGTAAAAGCTCAGGAATATTACGACATTGCCATCAAACACCTGAAAGAATCCACTGATTTAAGAATAAAAGCAGACACCCTGCCCGAGGGTACAGAAAAAGACCAGATACAAAGAAACGCTATTGAATTAGACCGGATCGCCAATATCAACAAAGCCAAAGGCGATTCCCTGCACGAGCTGTCCAACAACACCAAAGCCTTTGCGGCAAGTAAAATTGAAGAGGCCAATGCGATTATAGGGCCTTTGGCTAAAAACAACACCACCAGCGCAGTTGTAGTGGCCAACAACAATGTCAAAGAAAATAACAACACGGCAAACAGCAACACAGCTTCGTCCAACAAAAGCAATACTGAAAATTATATAAAAGGCAAAGGCTTTGAAATTACAAAAGGCAATGCCTATTCGGATGCCAAACCTGTACCCATGGATGAGAAATTACCCGATGGGCTTATATTCCGTGTGCAGATCGGCGCCTTCAAAAAAGCACTTCCCAACGAATCATTTAAAGGTTTAAGCCCTGTAGGCGGCGAAAGGACAGCCAGTGGTTTGATTCGTTACCAGGTTGGTTTGTTTGATCAGTTCGACAATGCCAACGCGGTGAAGAACGATATGAAAGGGATTGGTTACAAAGACGCCTTTGTGGTGGCCTACAAAGACGGGAAAAGAATTAACATGAACGATGCCTTTAACGAATTAAAAAACCAGGGTATCGCTGTTAACCCCAGCAACAATAGTACCGCCGGCATAAAAAACAATGCCAATGTACCGGTTGCCGCTTCAGGCGAAGCAACAGCAACTAACAGCAACCCGGTAAATGTAACCTCTGAATTGAGCAGTATGCAGGGAATGTTGTTTACTGTACAGATAGGTGTTTACAACAGCCAGTTAAAATCTTCGCAACTCAACAACCTGGAGCCCATTTACCGCGAAAAACTTTCGGGTGGACTTTACCGCTATACCGCCGGGGTATACAGCAACATTGACCGTGTAAAAGCCGATAAAGCAAAAGTAAATGCCCTCGGTATGCGCGATGCATTTGTATCGGCCTACTTTAACGGAGAAAAAATAAAAATAAACGAGGCCTTGTCTAAAATAAATTCCGGCGAAAAACTAAGCTTCCCGGCAGAAAACCCTATCCGTTTTAACGGACAAGCCGCAGTACTACCCGAAAGCAGTCCGCTCAACCCAACAAGCAATACAAATCCTGTTGCAACTGCGGTAAGTCCGTTTAGCAACGGGGTTAGCGAAGGCCCTGCCCCTACTGCTGAAAACGGGGTAAAAGTTGGTGAAGAAGGAATAAGCTACAAAGTTCAGATCGGGGCTTACCGCAACCAGGTTCCTCAAAATGTAGCCGGTAATTTTATGAAAATAAAAACATGGCCCATAAAATATTTAAGGGTCAACGATTTATTTGTTTACACCATTGGTTCGTTTACCGATGTAAAAAATGCTAAAAAACTCCAGCAGGAGGCTGTTTCCAATGGAATCACCGACGCTTTTATAACGGTGTTTAAAGATGGTAAAAAATTATTTGGGACCGAAGCTGGAAAATACCTCAACCAGTAGTACCTTTGTGCTTTCAGGATAAAAAAAATCTGTATAACTAAAAGCAAAATTTCAATGAATCGCTTTAATTTTTCTACACTTACGGAAACGGAAGAAGAAGTGTTAACAGAGGTCAAAAAAGAAAAAACCAAAAACTTAGTATTGTACAACGATGATGTAAATACTTTTGAGTTTGTAATTGAAACCCTTGTTGACATTTGCAATCACAATCTTTTGCAGGCCGAACAATGCACCTACCTGATTCATTACAACGGGAAGTGCGCTGTGAAAACAGACACTTACAGGGAACTTGAACCCATGTGCAAAGCCATCCTCAACAGGGGACTGACCGCTACCATCGAGTAATCGTTTATTCGTTCTATAGTTCAATCGTTTATTCGTTCCACAACGATTAAACTAAAGAACTTGTAAACGAATAAACTATAAATACCTTCTTTGAATTTTGAATCTTAAATCTTGAATTTATTCTATGCGTCATTTGCTTTTACTTTCCACCGGGCTCTTGTTTTTCGCCTGTGTACAAACAGTTCCCATTACAGGTCGTAAGCAGCTCAGTTTAATTCCTGAGCAGGAAATGATCAGCATGAGCCTTACCAATTACTCCGATTTTTTAAAAACAAATAAAACCCTTCCCGACACAGACCCAAGGGCACAGCAGGTAAAAGCCGTGGGGACAAAAATTCAGCGGGCTGTTGAACAGTTTATGAAAGACAAAGGCTTAAGTAAACGCCTGAACGGATATACCTGGGAATTTCATACCGTAGAAGATGCCACCGTCAACGCCTGGTGCATGCCCGGCGGTAAAGTGGTGGTGTACACCGGTTTATTACCTATTACCGGAGACGAGCAAAGCCTTGCCATTGTGATGGGCCACGAAATAGCCCATGCTGTAGCCAGGCACGGAAACGAAAGAATGAGCGATGCCCTGTTGGTTCAAACAGGAGGTTTTGTTCTTTCCACCGCCCTGCAAAACAAACCTGCCCAAACGCAAAATATATTTTTACAATCCTACGGCATCGGCTCTCAATTGGGAATGCTGGGTTATTCGCGCCGCCACGAATCGGAAGCCGATAAAATGGGGCTGGTCTTTGCCGCTATGGCCGGCTACGACCCCAATACAGCCATTGCTTTCTGGGAACGAATGGCTGCCTCCGGTAAAGGGCAAAAGCCCCCTGAACTGCTCAGCACCCACCCCAGCGATGAAACCAGGATAAAAGACTTAAAAGCTTTTATGCCCGAAGCAATGAAATATTATAAAAAATCATAGCTGACTCTGCTATGAGGGTAAAATCGGGACATACCCTCCTTTCTGTTTTTTAACATCGATGAATAAATGACTATAGTCGAAATATTTAACCGGCGTGCCGTAAATCATTTTGACTTGCACTTTTTTGTCATATATTTGGGGAATCACCTGAATTAACTTATTTCATTTTCCTGAACAGCTTACAGGCACTCGAAAATGTGAATAACAACCAAAAACTAAATCGTTTTAGTAGAATGAATGTAAAACATATAGAAAAACAACTGAAACCAGCCCTGTTCATGCTTGTTTTTTTAAGCCTGTTCTGTTTAAAAGGAAGGGCTCAGATCAGTGCTTACACCTTTGCCACCGGTAGCGGTGCCAGTTTAGAATCCATGTCTTCGGGTACCACTTCCCTTATTTCAAGCGGCCAGGACGATGCGGCTTCTTCGGTTACAAACATTGGCTTTACATTTACATATAACGGCACAGCTTACACCCAGTTTTCGGCTAATTCAAATGGATTAATGCGACTGGGAAGTACGGTGGTTTCCGATCAGTGGGTGAATACCCTGGCCGATGCAAACGAGAACCCAAAAATAGCCCCCCGCTGGGACGATTTATCCACTGCTTCGGATGGAAAAGTTCACTACAAACTTTTTGGCTCTGCCCCCAACAGGTACCTGGTGGTAGAATGGAGGGCCTACAGTACGGCAAGCACCGCTTCCTCCTACAACAGCACTTTTCAGGTGGTATTGACCGAAACCACCAACGAGGTTAAATTTATTTACGGCACCTGTCCCGCTACTTCCGATTATTCCATAGGGATCACCACCTCCTCCAGCGATTACATCCGTGTAAACGGTTCCACCCATGCATCGGCTACAACAAGCACCAGCGATGCCCAGACAGCAGCCATGACCAGCGGGCGGTATTACACCTTTAACCCGGCTGCGGCAATGGCTTTTTCATCCTGCACCACCACCCAGTCGGTTACCTCAGCAGTAGCCCCCGGCGGTACCAGCCAGCAAATGATCGGTATCGAAATCGTAACAACCGGCAGCACCAGTGCAATCACAGCTTCTTCTTTTACCTTTAATACAACGGGCAGTTCAGCTGTTGCAGATATTTCAAACGCAAAATTATGGTCTACAGGAACCTCCAGTACCTTTGCCACATCTACCCAATTGGGCAGCACCACCACTTCCCCGTCTGGTAGTTTTACAATTACGGGTGGGACAAATATGCCGCTCACTTTATCGACCGGTACCAATTATTTTTGGCTCACTTATGATATTGCATCAACAGCAACTTTAAGTGATGTGGTGGATGCACAGTGTACTTCGGTTACTGTGGGAAGCGCCCAAACGCCCACCACGCAGGCCCCGGCCGGAAGCAGAACAATTACACTGACCTACTGCGCTTCAAACGCTACCACTACTACCGATGAAGAAATATTGAACGTAACCTTCGGAACCTTAAACAACACCTCCACCTGTGGCACTACCGGTGGATCGGGTTCTACAGCTTATGAATATTCAGATTACACAGCCACTGTTTCGGCTCCGAGTTTATCCCAAAGCAGCTCTTATTCATTTTCTGTTCAGGTAGGCACCTGCGGAGGAAATTATGGCAACTCGGTACGTATTTATATTGATTACAACCGCGACGGGGATTTTACCGATAGCGGTGAAGATGTGTACGCCTCCTCCACTACCACCACCGGTGCACACACCGAAACCGGAAGCATAAGCATTCCCGCAGGTGCAACATTGGGCAGCACCCGGATGAGGGTGATCAACGCTGAAGCCTCCACGGGATCGTACTCCTCCTGCGGAACATACAGCTGGGGCGAAACAGAAGATTACCTCGTTACCATTGCCGGCCCGGCTGCAATGGCTTATTCTTCCTCTACCGTTGTTCAATCCTCCACATCAACTTTAAGTCAGTGTAGTTTCGACCAGGATGTGATCTGCGTACAGGTGGTTACTACAGGTGCCACCAGTCCTGTTTCCCTCACCCAGTTTCAATTGGGCATAGGAGGGGGAACAACTACAATGGTTGGGCACGTATCAAAAATTCACATCTATTACACCGGTACCACCAACACCTTCAGCGCCACCGGCGAATTTGTATCAGGCGGTACCACGCCCACCGGCAACACCAATACCATCACCGGTTCTCAGGCCCTGTCTACCGGTACCAATTATTTTTGGGTGGCTTATGATATTTATCAATCTTCTACCGTAAGCGATGTGGTGGATGCATCCTGTACACAGATTACCGTTGCAGGTTCCACTCAAACACCAACGGCAACAAGTCCTGCCGGAACAAGAACCATCACTACCTGCGTAGCAGGGCCGGGTGGCATTACGTCGGGTTTGGCTTTGTGGTTAAGGCCTGGTGCTGGTTTAACCACCTCCAGCGGAAACGTTACAGCCTGGGCCGATCAGAGTGCAGCGGCCACCGCTGTAACTGTTAACGGCAGCCCCGATTATGTGAGTTCTGGCTACAACAACAACCCTTATATAAGTTTCACAAAAAGTTCGGCTACAGGTGGCGATTACCTTTCCATCAGCTCCCAGGATTTTCAAAGTCTGTTTTGGGTGGCTAAGCTCAACGACTTAACCCGTATAAATTCGCACTTAGCCACCTGGGACCAGGTTACTTTTGGTACCACCGCCAATGGTTGTTTGCACGGCACTGTAACCTCCAGCGCTGCTGCTTATTTTGAATCGGGCTACGACAATGGATTTTCGGGCGCAGGGGTCTGGCGTAAAAACGGAACAGCTACCGGCATTACTTACGCCACTCCGCATTCCGGTAATTTTGATATTGTGTCGGCTCTGGGGACAAACGGAACCACCACCAACCGTATTTTAGGAGGGCAGGCGAATACAGGTGGGTTTGATGGCAGGGCGCGCGACTGGTACGGCCCCGTTGGGGATATTATTTTTTACACCGGTTCCATTACAACTGCACAGGCCAATAAAATAGAGTCTTACCTCGCTATTAAATACGGTATTACCCTGGGTGCAAACGCTTCTACAACCCTGGCCTATACTTCTCCGGCAGGCGCTACGGTATGGACTTCCAATACTGGTTACCATTACGATGTTACCGGTATTGCCAAAGACAATGTGGTGGAATCGCTCGACCAGACAAAATCGCAAAGCATCAATTCAGGCTCTACCATGCCCTTCACCATTGCACACAGCTCCATCTCTTCACCTACATCCTTAAGCGCAACAAATGTCTACATCATGGTGGGGCACAACAACGGTTCTGTTACATCCAACACCTCTGTTTCGTATACCCATGGAGGTGCGGCCATCAAGTTTCAACTGGCCCGTGTATGGCGCATACAAACCACCAATTTACCCGGCGGCAGGGCCACAGACGAATTGGAAATTCAGTTCGACATGAGCAATGTACCCGGTAATGGCAGCACCGGCCTGGGAGCCGCCAACGCAGCAGCTGATTTACGTTTAATTTTAGACGACAACACTACATTCGGTCAGGGTACCGCCAACGAGAGCATTTATTCTTACTCATCAACAAGTTCCAACCTCATCAATTTCAGAATTCCGTTTTCGGCATTGCCCGCAACAGGCACTTATTTTTTTACCATCGGAACCACCAACATGACAACAGCCCCTTTGCCGGTTGACCTGAGTGAGCAGGACATTCATTGCGAGGACAACAAAGTAAAACTGAACTGGACCACTGTAAGCGAAACACAAAATGATTTTTTCACAGTTCAACGTTCTGCCGACGGAACAAATTTTAACAGCCTGGCAACCATTATCGGGGCAGGTAACAGCAACTCAACTATTCATTATTCCTGGGAAGATGCGTCTCCCTTACCCGGTACTTCTTATTACAGATTAGAACAAAATGATTTTAACGGTAAACAAAATCAGTTCCCTACACTGGCGATTGAAAATTGTAAAAGTAGTTTCAACCTTAACATTTACCCCAACCCTTTTGAGAACACATACAATATCAGTATAAGCACTGGTCATTCGGATGTGGATTTTAAATCCCGCTTAATGGATGTATTGGGTAAACAAGTTACACTTCCTTACACCACTAAATTATTAAGCAATGGTGAGTATACACTTCGTTTTGATTTATCCGGACAGCCCAAAGGCATCTACCTGCTTCAACTCAACATCAACGGGGAGTCTTCTGTTACGAGGCTTGTTAAATTAATCGATTAGCTGATGTGATGATTAGCTGATTAGCTGATGGGAGATAGGTAAATGAAACCCTGATAGATTTCCGGCTAATAAAAAGAATTTGATCATATTTTAGTTGAACCCCCATCAGCTAATCATCACATCAGCTAATCAGCTAATCCATTAGCAAATCTTCGAAAAAAACACAACCTTTGTTGAACTTCATGATCTCTGTAAACGCAAGCAAAAATGAAACAATTAGGTCTTATTGGTTACCCCCTTTCACATTCTTTTTCGAAAAAATATTTTGAAGATAAGTTTCAGCACCTCGCTCTTACAGATTATTCGTATGAAGTTTTTCCGCTTGAAAAAATAGAAGAACTCACTGTTTTACTAAATCAACGTGCTCAACTGATTGGTTTAAATGTAACGATTCCTTATAAAGAACAGGTCATTCCATTTTTAGATCAGCTGGATGAAACAGCAAAAGCTGTGGGCGCAGTGAACTGTATTAAAATTGAAACCCTGAACGGAGTAAAAAAATTAATCGGCTACAACACCGATGTATTCGGGTTCAGGCAATCGATCAAACCTTTTTTGGAACCACAGCACGAAAGGGCTTTGATTATAGGAACAGGAGGGGCTTCAAAAGCTGTGGAGTTTGTTTTAAAACAAATAGGTGTTGAGTGTTGGTTTATGAGCAGGGACAAAACAGAAAGTAAAAAACCAAATTGTTTGAATTACGATGAATTAAATCAATACGTAGTGCAGGCTTTTAAACTGATTGTGAACACCAGTCCTGTAGGCATGTACCCGAATACAGCCAACTGCCCGCTAATCCCTTATCAATACATTGCACCCGGCCATTTGTTGTACGATTTGGTATACAATCCGGAGGAAACACTTTTTATGAAAAAAGGAAAAGAACAGGGAGCCGTTGCAGTAAATGGTTTAAGTATGTTGTACCACCAGGCCGATAAAGCCTGGGAGATCTGGAATGAATAATGGCCTACCCCACCGGAATATATACATCAAACCTTGCACCTTTGTTCAGCGTACTTCTTGCTGTAATAAGCCCGTGATGGTTTTCCATAATTCTTTTACAAATAGACAATCCTATCCCTGTGCCTTTGTATTCATCGAAGCTGTGAAGGCGCTGAAAAACTTCGAAAATCCGTTCCTTGTACTGGGGGTCGAAGCCAATACCATTGTCGGTAAACACAAGGTTGAGGTAACTTTTTTTAGTCAATAATTTTTTATTTCCTGATTTTGCGCCTTGTATGACTTTGCTGCTGACTTGTATACGGGGTGGTATATCCGGGTTCGAAAACTTTAAGGCATTACTGATCAGGTTGTAAAAAAGCTGGCGGAACTGAAAAGGGATAATGTCTGCTCTGCCAAGTGCTGTTGCATCAATGGTCGCTTTTTTTTCCTCCAGTACTTCTTCAAAATCTTTTATGACCTCGTTCAGAATTAAATTCAGGTCGCTGTTCTCAAATTTACGTTCGCTGCTTCTGGTGCGTGAGTATGTTAACATATCCTCTATCAGTGTCTTCATCCGGTTCGCAGTTTCCTTCATCCGCAGGAAATAGCCCTTGCCGCTGTCCGATAAATTTTTTTCTTCTTCCAGCAATATACAGGCAACAAGGTTTTGGATTTTACGCAGGGGTTCCTGTAAATCGTGACTCGATACATAGGTAAAGGAAGTTAAATCTTTATTTGCATTTTCAAGCTCTTTGTTTTTTTGCTCCAATTGCCTTGTTCTGCGTTGCACAGCCTTTTCAAGTTCTTCTTTATCTGCCTTGTGCAAACGGATATCCCTGTTCAGCAATTCCTTTTCTATCTTATAATGCATCGAACGCTCGGTGATGTCTTCAATGGCAAGGAGGATTAATTTCTCCTTGTGATTTTTCTGAACAATGCGGTGGGCATTTAAGAGCATCACTTTTTCACCTATCCTCGAAAAAGTGTGGGTCACCTCAAAATTATGAAAATCAATATTTTTTGAAATTACATCTTTCAGCAGCTCGTGCAGTTGTGGGATATTCCATTGCCCGTTGCTCAATTCAAAAAGTAATATTCCCTCCGTTTCCTTTTTAAGCGTAAGAAATTTTTTGTAAAAGGCTTTGCTGGCCAATTTCACCAACAGGTTTTCATCTAAGATGATCATCGGTTCGTGAATGGTATCAATAATGGCTTCCGAATAATTATAGGACTCCGTCAGCAATTCATTGCGAATTTGCAATTCCCGGTTGGTGGACAACAGTTCTTCGTTGCTGGCTTCAATTTCTTCTTTTGATGTTTCCAGCTCTTCGTTTAAAGTCTGGAATTCTTCATTGCTTGATACAATTTCTCCATTAGCGGCCTGCAATTGTTCATTGGCTGTTTCCTGCAATTCAATCATGGAATTGATCTCTGCACGGATGTCGTTCAATTCTTCCGTCAGCTTTTTAATCCGCCTGTCTTTCATTGAATTGCTGCTTTTATCCTTACTCATTCCCTGATCGTCTGCGGATTCGTGTAAATTAAACACAACCAGCGACAGGGGTTCGTTGAGTTCAGCGGTAAAGGGGGTCACTTCTATTGAAACCGTCCTGAACACATTGTCTATTTTCATTTCAATACCTTGTTTACACACGGCTTTTTTTGTTTTAAACACCTTGTAAATCGCGCTGCGCAGCTCAAAAGCAAATTCAGGCCTTGTCATTTTAAGGATGTTCAAACTGGCTTTACCTGCAGGATGGCTCAGAAACAGAGAGCTTGAGCCCCTGAACTGAATAATTTCCATACTTTTATTAATGACCGCACAGGCCGGCATAAACCGCGAAAGCAGAATAGAATTAATAGCACCGTCCATATCTGTTCCACTTGCAGCCGCACTTTTTTTGGTGAGGTCATACAGACTTATGCCCGGCTCATAAGCTGTTCTCCTGAATACAGGCTCTAATTCAGGAAGTTTTTGAACGCCGCTGCTTTTGTCGCGGGAGTACATATTGAATTTATTATTCAACTGGGTAAAAAGCGAGGGCGTTGTTCCTATCGATTCGGATTTGCCCAGCAATAAAAAACCAACCCGGTTCAAAGCAAAATGCAGGGTGGTAATCACTTTTTTCTGGGCCACCGCATCAAAATATATAAGCAGGTTGCGGCAACTGATAAAGTCTATTTTCGAAAACGGGGGGTCGCGTAACAGGTTTTGAGGGGCAAATACACAGATCTCACGCAATTCTTTTACAACACGGTATTGATCGTTGATTTTAGTAAAGAAGCGGTTGATCCTTTTTTGACTGACTGCTTTCAGGTCTGCTTTCGAAAATTCCCCGATCCGTGCATCGCGTATGGCCTCTGCACTGATGTCGGTAGCGAAAATCTGAACCGGTATTTTAGAACTTAAATTGTCCTGTATTTCGGTAATCAGCATGGCAACAGAATAAGCTTCCTCCCCGGTTGAACAGGCCGGAATCCAGATACGCAGGATTTCGCCTTCTGCTTTACTATTGAGGAGCTTCGGTAAAAATATAGTTCTCAGGTAACGAAAAATTTCCTGGTCCCGGAAAAAGCCCGTTACATGAATAAGAATGTCCTTGTACAATTCCTCCGCTTCCTTGTTTTTGCTGCCTAATAATTTTATGTATTCACCTATTGTTTTTACACGGGCCTCTAACATTCGCTGGTGGAGCCTTCGTTTAATAGTCGAAATTTTATAATGGCTGAAATCAACCCCGGTTTCTTTGCGGACGATTTCAAAAATAGTTTTTAAATCCTGGTCATTGCCACCCACCAGATCAACCTTATTTTTTAACACAATTGATTTTTTTACCAGGCCTTTTTTACCTAAACTGCTTAATTCAATGGCGATTTTTTCCGGTGATAAAATATAATCCACAACCCCTTCCTGAATAGCCGATGCAGGCATACTGCTGTATTTAGCGGTATTGTCCTGCGCAAAAGTTACACCACCGGCCATTTTAATGGCCTTTAAACCCTGCGTGCCATCAGTGGCATTGCCCGAAAGAACAATACCAATCACCTTGTTTTTATACTTTTGAACTAAGGAATTAAAAAAACTGTCGATAGGCAGATAAGGTAATATTTTATCGTGCCGCGGCATCAGTTTTATTTTTCCATTCAAAACACTCATTTCATTGTCCGGCGTACATACATACAAAACATTCGGTTCGATCTGCAGCATGTTTGAAACTTCTTTCACCTTCATTTTAGTAGACCTCGACAAAAGAGAAGCCAGTGTACTGGGGTGGTGCGGACT
>JAHEYF010000014.1 GCA_023251755.1 Bacteroidota bacterium | reverse complement strand
TTGTTGTTGATGATGTATTTACTGAGATACAGCACCGGGTGGGAAAGTAATTGCTGGTCTATGAGGTACAATAAATTTAAAATCCGCCCCGTTCTCCCGTTACCATCTGTAAAAGGGTGAATGGCTTCAAACTGATAATGAGCGATGGCCATTTTAATTAGCGGATCAAAGGCATTTTCAGTGTTTAAAAAATCAAACATATTGGCCATTTTTTGTTCCACTATACCTGTTCCCCGTGGAGGAGTATAAATGATTTCCCCGGGTTTTAATTCACTCTGTCCACGCTTTATTACTACCTGTGATTGCGGAGGGCGAACACTTTCTGTTGTATTTTTAATCTTTCGGAAAATTTTAATTGCAATGGATGGGTCAAATGTCTTTTTTTTATGGAGTGTGGTATACCCGTCCCACAATGCCTCGCGGTATCTTAGGACTTCTTTGGTGGCTGGGTTTGCTTCTTCTTCTTTTATTGTATCTGATACGGCTTTGTATAATTCATCTTCTGTGGTAAAAATATTCTCTATGGCTGTTGAGCTTTGTGCTTCCTGCAGCGATATGGTATTGACAAGCATGGTGGGATTAGGAATACGCAGGATATTCTTGTTCAGCTCAGCCAGTGCCCTCGAAGCCAGGCCCCATTTTATAAGGGTTTCCTTGTCCAATAGATCTTCTGACGGAGGAAGATCCGGCAGGCCATTGTAAGGAATTGTACGGTCGAATTTCGCCTTTTTTAACTTGTTCATTTTTTCTTATAATTTGAACATATCGCAAATATAAGTTCATTTTTTTGAACCACAAGAAGGATATGTTCATTTTTTGTCAAAAAATGAACATATAGTCAAAACATGTCCAGTTTTTTGAATCACCAGGGACTCATGTTCATTTTTTGACAAAAACTGGACATATCCACAAAACATGTCCAGTTTTTAATTTTCCCGGACTTCACCTCCCATCACAGGCAAAACAATAAAGCCCCGGTATTTGCGTTATTTGCGCAAAACCTGTAAATTGCATTTCACTTTTTGATGAAAAAACTACTGTTATACCTGTTTTGCTGGGGTTTTATGGGCGCTTTTGCACAAAGCACCAATCATCAGCAGGCCCATTCGCACGATGTGGGGGTGCTGTTGGGAGGTAGTTATTACATAGGGGATTTAAACCCCCGAAAACACTTTTTTTTAACCCAGCCCGCTATTGGTGTCTTTTACAGGTACAATTACGATTACCGCATCGCCTTCAGGGGAGGTTTTAACTTTGGGAGTATCCAGGGCGACGATTCGCAGAGTGATGACAGCGATCAGTTGGAACGCAACCTCAATTTTAAATCAAACATTTACGAGTTGAATGCCATTGCCGAGTTTAATTTCTGGGAATACCAGATCGGGCATGCCAAATATATTTTTGCCCCTTACGTTTTTCTGGGTATCGATGTGTTTCATTTTAAACCCATGGCCAATTATCAGGACAAGTGGATTGAGTTAAAACAACTGAGTACCGAAGGGCAAAAAACCTCACAAAACCCTGATGTTAAGCCTTACAGGCTTATCCAACCCTCCATTCCTTTTGGCCTCGGGTTTAAATTAGTGCTTTCAAGGCAGGTGGGCTTAGGCTTTGAATGGGGGCCGCGTAAAACCTTTACCGATTATTTAGACGATGTAAGCAATAAATATGTGGACCCTGTACAATTAGCGAAGGACAAAGGTGCAGCTTCAGCGGTTCTCAGCGACCGGAGCAACAATCCGGTTACACGCTTAACAAATTTCGGGAAACAGCGTGGAAACCCCGTTACCAAAGACTGGTACTTCTTTTACGGCTTTACCCTTAGTTTTAAACTAAATAAACGCCCGGGTTCCTGTCCGGGACTTAAGTAATAATCCTGAAAAATACCTACATTTGCCCTCGTTTTTCAGGATACACACCAGATGAGCTTAAAAGAAAACATTGATTTAACTAAATTGCCACAGCACATTGCGATTATTATGGATGGCAATGGGCGCTGGGCCAAACAACAGGGCGCCGACCGCATTTTTGGCCACCAGCACGGGGTTGGCTCTGTTCGCGATACGGTTGAAGCTGCCGCTGAACTGGGCGTAAAATACCTTACCTTGTACGCCTTCAGTACCGAAAACTGGAACCGCCCCCAGGAAGAGGTCAACGCATTGATGGAACTATTGGTACACACCATTGGAGCCGAAACAGCGACCCTGAACAAAAACAACATCCGCCTGCAGGCCATTGGCGATTTAAAAAGCCTTCCGGGCTCCTGTTACAACGAGCTACAGGAAGCCATTGCCAATACCGCACAAAATACCCGTATGACCTTGGTGCTTGCGCTCAGCTACTCATCAAAATGGGAGTTGTTACAGGCCATTCAGCAAATAGCCGAAAAAGTAGAAAACAAACAATTGCTTCCTGCTGATATTAATGAAAATACGCTTGCCCGGCACCTTTGCACCGCCGGCATGCCCGACCCTGAACTGATGATAAGGACCAGCGGGGAACACCGGATCAGTAATTTTTTACTCTGGCAATTGGCTTATGCCGAATTTTATTTCACCGAAAAGCTCTGGCCCGATTTCAAAAAAGAAGATTTTTACCAAGCAATCGTCAATTATCAAAGCCGTGAACGCCGTTTTGGAAAAACAAGCGAACAAATTATTTCAAAATAATCTTGTTAAGGGATGTTAAATCTGTGCTTCAATAAAATAATCCTGCGAACTTTAAAGATTTTTAAAAACAATGCGTAAACAAAAAATACTACTTCTGCTTTTGTGTGTTTGTACACTTACGGCTGTAAAGTCGCAGGTTACAACCATAGGTGGTACACTTGCCATTGATTACGCCAACCCTAAAGAGTATACCATTGGCGGGGTTGAAATAGTGGGTATACGTTCGCTCGACAGAAGTATAATAAAATTCACTTCCGGCTTAATCGAAGGTCAGAAAATACGTATACCCGGCGACCCTATTTCGGATGCCATCAAAAATTTATGGAAACAGGGCTTTTTCGACGATGTAAAAATAAATGTGACGAAAATTATCGGGGATGATATTTTCCTTCAAATTGAACTGGTGGAAAAATCAAGGCTGTCGAAATTTTCATTCAGAGGTGGTGTGAAAAAAAGCGAAGCAGATGATTTAAGGGAAAAGATCAGGCTGATCAAGGGCAAGATTGTAACCAGCCATTTATTAGGTTCTGTTGAAAATACAGTCCGGGAGTTTTACGTTGCCAAAGGTTATCTGAATGTAAAAGTAGCGGTGATTTCAGAAGAAGACGTGGCTTCAAAAAGTAAAGATGTAATTGTTATTATTCAGGTAGACAAAGGCGGTAAAGTGAGGGTTGAAGATGTGAACATTACTGGCAATACCATTGTAAAAGACTGGAAACTGCGCCGGAAAATGAAAGACACCAAACGTTTTCGCTGGTACAATGTATTTAATACCGCTAAATTCTTAGAAGAAAATTACGAGAAAGACAAACCCAAATTATTAGAAGACTACCAGGCTTTGGGTTACCGCGATGCACGCATTTTAAAAGACACCTTTTATTTCGTTTCGCCCAACCGCGTTAAAATAGACATTACCATTGATGAAGGGCACAAGTATTATTTCCGCAGCATCAGCTGGATGGGCAACAGCAAGTACCGCAACGGACAATTAGACACGGTGCTGGGGATAAAAAAGGGCGATGTGTTCAACCAGTCTGTGCTGGACCAGAAATTGTATTCGAACCCCAGCGGTTATGATATTTCATCCATCTACATGGACGATGGTTATTTGTTTTTTCAATTGAACCCCCTCGAAAAAAATGTTGAAAACGATTCCATCGATTTACAAATAAATATTTATGAAGGCAGACAAGCCATTATTAACAAAGTAAGCGTTGTCGGCAATACCAAAACCAACGACCATGTAATTATGCGCGAACTGCGCACCCGGCCAGGTCAGCTGTTCAGGCGCTCCGACATTATCCGTACCCAACGCGAACTTTCTCAGTTGGGTTATTTCGATCCCGAAAAAATGGGTGTAACACCATCGCCCAATCCGGCCAACGGAACGGTGGACATTGAATACAAAGTAGAAGAAAAACCATCCGACCAGGTTGAATTATCAGGCGGTTGGGGAGCGGGAAGGCTTGTAGGCACACTGGGGGTTACCTTCAATAATTTTTCGGCCCGGAATTTTTTTAATACAAAAGCCTGGGCGCCTTTGCCATCGGGCGACGGACAAAGACTAAGCATTCGTGCGCAAAGTACTGGTATTTATTACCAAAGTTACAACCTCTCGTTTACCGAACCCTGGCTGGGCGGTAAAAAACCCAATTCATTAAGCCTGAGTGTATTTCACAACGTGCAAACCAACGGGCAATTAAAAAAGATAAAAGACAATGAAGGCAATAAAATTGCGAACCCAGCCCGCGCAGACATTAACATAACCGGGGTATCGGTTGGTTTTGGTAAACGGCTTAAATGGCCCGATGATTATTTTCACCTTTATGTAGAAGAATACCTGGGCCGTTACAACCTGCACAATTATTTTTCCGTGTTTTCCTTTGGTAACGGGGTAGCCAATAACTTTAAAACAACTGTTAACGTCAGCCGTAACTCTTTACAGGGCAACCCTATATTCCCTACAGGAGGCTCCAACATTACCTTTGTAGCGGCATTAACCCCGCCTTATTCACTGTTTAACCACAAAGACTATTCAACCCTTTCGGCTCAGGAAAAAAACCGTTATGTAGAATACCAGAAATATAAATTTACCACCCAATGGTATATGCAGCTTACCAACCAAAGGGCTGCCGAAGGAAAAGAAGCCAGGAACTTAGTCTTTAAAGCAAGTATGGGATTTGGAATTTTAGGCATGTACAACAATAAAGTGGGCACAGCTCCGTTTGAGCGTTTTTACCTGGGGGGTAGTGGTTTAACAGGCTTCGCACTCGATGGACGTGAAATAATAGCTTTGCGTGGTTACGATGATAACTCTATTTCAGGTGCCGATCAGCGGGGCTGTTCTGTTATTTCCAAATACACCATGGAGCTGAGGTACCCTGTTTCACTGAACCCACAGGCTACAATTTTTATGCTGGGCTTTGCCGAAGCAGGTAATGCAACCCAGACATTTAAAGAGTACAATCCTTTTCAGGTAAAACGAAGCGCAGGATTTGGGGTGAGGATATTTTTACCCATGTTTGGTTTGTTGGGGCTTGATTACGGCTGGGGCTTTGACACAGTGCCTTATTATCCGGGAACAGGAAACGGTAAGGGGCAGTTCCACTTTACCATTGGGGCACAAATTGGCGAATTATAATTGTTAAGTTAAAACTAAAATATATACAATGAAAAAAATAATTGGAACCTTGCTCGTATTGTTTACCTGTGTAAACATGGCTTCCGCTCAAAAATTCGGATACGTGGACACGGATTATATCCTGAACAGTATACCGGAATACAAAGCCGCTAAAAGCGAATTGGACCGGATATCGGGCGACTGGCAAAAAGAAATAGAAGCAAAATATGCCGAAATAGATAAGCTTTACAAAGCCTACCAGGCCGAATCCATATTGCTGACGGATGATTTGAAGAAAAAACGTGAAAACGAAATTGTAAACAAGGAAAAAGAAGCAAAAGACCTGCAAAAACAACGCTTTGGGGTGGACGGGGAACTGTTCAGAAAACGCATGGAATTGGTGAAGCCCATTCAGGACAAAGTATACAACGCAGTAAAAACCGTAGCCGAAAAAGCAGGTTTAGCCATTATTTTTGATAAAAACAGCGATATCACCATGTTGTACGCCAGCCCCAAATACGATAAAAGCGAAGATATTTTAACCTATTTGGGTTACAACAACAAAGGAAAAAAATAATACTACCTATTTGGCTTGTTATTTGTATATTCGCAAACCAAAAATAAATCACGTAATCATTTAAAATAAGTCAGTACGATAGCGCAAAAATTAACAATCAATACATTATGAAAAAATTAACCAAAACATTCGTTGCCCTTGCATTCGCTTTTACAATAAATACAGCGGCACAAGCTCAAAAAGTAGCACACATTGCAGTAGATTCATTAATATCTGTAATGCCTGAAACAAAAAAAGCACAGGGAATTGCCCAGGATTACCTGAAAGCGCTGGAAAAAGAAGTAGCGGCAATGAAATCAGAGTTCGATACAAAATACAACGACTACCTGACCAATGAAGCAACCTACAGCGATTTGGTGAAAAAAACAAAACAGGAAGAACTGCAAATGCTGAACCAACGTATAGAAGAATTCAGAGGGCAGGCACAACAGGACTACCAAAAAAAATACGGTGAATTGTCGAAACCAATTTACGAGAAAGCAAAAAAAGCCATTGATGCTGTTGCCAAAGAAGCCGGCTACAAATACGTATTGGACACAAGCACAGGAGCTGTGATCTATTCTGAACCAGCAGACGATATTTTAGTTGCGGTAAAGAAAAAATTAGACGGTATGCCTGAATTGATATTGCCAGGTTCGGCCGGTGCAACCACCACCAATACGGCTACACCGAAAACAACTACACCCAATAAAACAACTCCTCCAAAAGGAGGGAAATAATCACTGAAAGCCGTATCGGAAGATGCGGCTTTTTTATTTACGGGTTATCGATGTACAACATACAAAGTACAGAACTAAGAACTGTGAACTAAAAACTAAGAACTAAACATGCAGCCCATAGGTGTATTCGATTCTGGTTATGGCGGATTGACCGTTTTAAAAGAACTGGTCAAAAAAATGCCCCAATACGATTACCTCTATCTTGGTGACAATGCCCGCGCCCCTTACGGCACCCGTTCCTTTGAAAGTGTTTACCAATACACACTCGAATGTGTAAAGCACCTGTTCTCCATGAACTGTAGCTTAGTGGTATTGGCCTGCAACACAGCTTCTGCTAAAGCCCTGCGCAACATTCAGCAAAAAGACCTGCCCCTGATTGACCCGGCAAAACGTGTACTCGGTGTAATAAGGCCCACCAGCGAAATAATAGGGAATTACACCACCAGCAAACACATTGGTATACTTGGTACAAGCGGTACCATCACTTCAGGTTCTTATAAAATTGAAATAGAGAAGTTTTTCCCCGAAATACAGGTGCACCAGGAAGCCTGCCCGATGTGGGTGCCTTTGGTAGAAAACGGGGAATACAACTCCCCTGGCGCAGACTATTTTATAAAAAAGAACATCGATCAGTTGCTGATACAATCGCCACAAATAGATTGCATTATTTTGGCCTGTACCCATTACCCTTTGCTCATCAATAAAATAAAGCAGTTTCTTCCTGCTCATATTACCTTGTTATCACAGGGCGAAATAGTGGCCGATAGTTTAAGCGATTATTTAATCCGTCATCCCGAAATGGACAAGCTGTGCAGTAAAAATTCAAAGCGGATTTTTTACACCACCGATGCAAGCGAGAGCTTTGATCAACAGGCTGAAGTGTTTTTCGGGCAGGCTGTAAAGTCCAGGCATTTGTCCTTATAAGCGATTATTGCAACAAGCATAAATTTAATTCATGGTTAATTTTGAACCGGTTTTTCTTAACATCAATTTTGTTTTACGCAAAGGTCCGAAAACAGGAGCTTTACCGAAATCGCCTTTTGGCTTATAACTTATTACTTATGGCTTAAGCCTAATTTACAATCAGTTTTTCAAACGAGTGAACGCCTTCCGCACTGATACACTCACAAACGTATAGCCCTGGGTTTAATACCGAAACATTGATCTCTGCTTTTTTGCTTTCAATAAACAGGTGCAGGTTTTCCTGGCCCGTACTGCTTCTGATAATTACCTCCTTCATGATAGACGAAGACGATAAATTTATTTTTCGCTCTCCACCAGCAGGATTAGGGAATAAGAGGATAGCATTTTTCTGTGGGGCGGTATTTGTTTTAATTCCAACTGCTGTTAACCAGTTGTTGTATTGCAACTGCAACACATCAATGGGGTCCTGTGGTAAAACATTTTCTACATTTAGGTTGAGGTAATAATTACCAATGCTGTCTGTTGGTTTGGCCACAATCATGTAAGATGATAAAGAAGAAACACCATCATTCGTACAGCGTTTATCGGCCCCCGGAACTTTTGCACCCTGTAATGCAGCCATTAACTTATCGGCCAGGCTGCCGACGGTACGGTTAAAGCAGGCCTCCATCGAATCTAAAATCTGTGGTCCCAGTAAAATATTTCCTGCAATAGCATACGTAGTACCCTGGCGTTGCCCCTTGTAATCAAAACAACTTGTTCCGCTAAAGGCAGCCGACCGGCCCCCGTTCATTAAATCAACAGCTGCATATTGCCTTATTGCAGGGGTGTTGCTTACATCATGCGCCTGTAACGAATCCATAATCTGCTGGGGCGATTGCCCCGCGTTCATTAACTGCCGGGCATAAGCCTGGTTGGTGTAATCAACATACGATTGAGTGTGTATATATCCAACACCCGGATGAACGTCGGCTATATCGTTTACCGTACTGTAACAGGTGGCACCGGCCCCGCCCACTTCGCCGGTCACAGGGTCAACAGCTACAATTGAAAATGTATGCTGGGCCATACCCTGTTGTTGGGAGCTTACAGAAGCTATCAAAAAATAAAGCGGGAGTATATACTTTTTCATGCCTTGGGTATTTTTTCAAAGGTAGGTCGAAGTGGCCGGAAGGTTAAACCAAAAAAGCCCGATTATAGCATTTTATATCTTCAATTATAATAGGTTCTTTTGTATTGACAATACGTTCAGAGCAAAATGCTACTATTTTATACTGTTTATTTAGGCCTTAAAAACCCTGTTTTTTAAACCGGCTTTATTTAATAATTTTGTTACTTATCCAAAAAAGAAATGCATTCAATCAAAAAAACAATTCTTCTTTTTTTATTTACCCTTTCAGGTTTCCTGTCCTGGTCACAGTCGGCCAAAAGTTTTTACAAGGCCGGTAACAAAAACCTGAAGACCAATGATTTTCAAAGTGCTTTTACCAATTATACCAAAGCCCTTGAACTTAAACCCGGCAAATACTCCTATATACTTGCGCATGCGGTTGCCGCCGAAAAATTAAAAAAATACCCCGAGGCCATTCGGGATTACCAACAACTTTTAAGTCAGAAACCCAAAGCCGAACATTATATAAAAGTAGCCGACCTTTATGTGTTATTGGAAAATTACAAAGATGCCCTTGCCTCGCTTACAAAATTATTGAGTGAAGAAAAATACAACATCGATGGCCTGCAAAAAAGCGCGTATTGCAACATTATGTTAAAGGATTTTAAAGGGGCTGAGCAGAATTGCAACACGGCTATCGAAAAAAACGATTACAACCACCGTACACATTATTTAAGGGCACTGGCACTCGACAGTATGAAAAATTACAAGAACGCTGTAGCCGATTACCTGCGGGCCATCAGCCTGATGAAAACCCTTGGAGACAATCAACCCCTTGCCCGGCCAGAGTTTAAACCCTATTACACCAACCTGGCTTATGCACAATACCACAAACAGGAATACGACGATGCCATTACAGATTACAGCATTGCTTTAGACATCGTAAAGGTAGACACCGTGGAACCAAAAAATTTTCTGGTCTACTTTCAGCGGGGCTTGTGTTACCTCGAAAAAACAGATTACAACGAGGCCATCGGCGATATGTCGAAGAGCCTGGCACTCAACAAACACATTCCAACTTTTTTTCACAGGGGCCTGATCTTTAAAAAAACCAGCCAGTTTCAAAGCGCCATCAGCGATT
This sequence comes from Bacteroidota bacterium, assembly GCA_023251755.1. Taxonomy (GTDB): domain Bacteria; phylum Bacteroidota; class Bacteroidia; order B-17B0; family Aurantibacillaceae; genus JAHEYF01. The sequence continues at coordinate 63,483 of JAHEYF010000014.1, read as the reverse complement.
TTTCAAGTGTACTTGTTAGCGACAATAAATACGCAGACGCCTACCGTGAACGGGGAATTTGTTACCTGGAACTAAACAATTACAAAGACGCTATTAGTGATTTTAACCATTGCTTAAAATTAAAACCGTACGATTCGGAAGCGAAGTCTTTGTTAAAAATGAGCAACGAAAAAAACTACCAGGCCAATAAGGAAGATGTGGCACCTCAGCTAAGAATTATTTACCCGCTCATCGATAACAATAATTTTATCAATATTTATTTTAACCAGATCAACCTGCTTGTTGAAGGACAGGTAACAGACAAAAGCAGCATCAAATCCATTACCGTAAACGGGAAAGCGGCTGTATACGATAAAACAGAATTAAACCCTTTGTTTGCCTGTAAATTACCTTTATACGATGTAAAAACACTTGAAATTGAAGTGCTGGATATTTATGAGAACAAGACCACTAAAAGCATTAAACTGGGGCGGATCATTGACAATGCAAAATTAAAAGTAGCTTTTTCAGGAACATTAGTGGCCGACGACGGCAATTTAAGCCCTTACGCCAACCGCAGTGTAAACATCACCAACGAAAAAGGAGAGATCCTGTATTCTACCAGAACAGATGCGAACGGAAGGTTTAAATTCGAAAAATTGCCTTACGATAAAAGTTATTTAATTGCTATTGATGTAGAAGATACCCCGCTTTCATCGGTGAAAAAATTTATTATACTCGATGAAAATAAAAAACCGGTACTGTATGCAGAGGCCGACGGTAAAGGGAAAATTATGTTCCCCTTGTTGCAGGCCGACCGGAATGCCATGTCCTTAATGAAAGTAGAAGACGAGCCTTTGTTGTTGGATATAAAGGGCAAACTATTGGCCGCCGATGAACAAAAAACACCTCTTGCAAATATTGCCCTTGTATTGATTGGCAGTCATGGTGAAATTATAAAGACTCAAAAAACAACTGCTGAAGGGTTGTTTGTTTTTTCGAGCCTCTTGCCGGGTATCGATTATACCTTCCGGATTTTTGAGGGCGATGTAAAAAACATCCCTTTCGATAAAATTTACATTACCGATGAAAAAGGAAGGATTGTGAAAGAAATAAAAAAAGACGATCTGGGCTTTTTTAAATTTGAATTATTGCCCGGCGAAAAACAACTCCTTACTTCAATAGCGGTTGAAGATGTGGACCCCTGGATGGGAACATTTAAGCTGAATGCTACTAAAAATGAATTGAGCATTATTGAAGACATACATTACGAATCGGGTTCATGGAAAATATTACCTGAAGCGGAAGCCGTATTAAACAAAGCCATTGAGGCCCTGAACGCCAATCCCAAATTAATGCTCGAAGTGCAAGCGCATACGGATGCAGTGGCGGGGGATGATTTTAACATGGAGCTTTCGCAAAAAAGAGCAGCAACCGTTGTTGACTATATTGTTGCAAAAGGCATTGATAAAAAAAGACTAACAGCCGCTGGTTTTGGCGAAACACAACTGACCAACCGCTGTGCCAATGGTGTTGATTGCTCCGACGCCGAACACAAACAAAACCGAAGGACGGTGTTTAAGGTAAGTTATCCGGATAAAAAATAATTCGAAGTTTAAGGTCCAAATAAACTATTGAACGAATAAATGTTCCACTGCGGTATACGGACTCATTTTATTCTGAAGGATCAATTGTTCGAGGGATTTTATTTTTTCACTGATGCCCGGAGTATTGTAAAATTTAGCCCTTATTTGCTCGTCAATTAATTGCTGTAGATTATAACGGGCCTGGTCTGTCCTCTTTTTTTCGAAGTACCTGTTGATTGCGCTGTGTCGCCTGTATTTTTCAATCATTTCATAAACTTCTGCAATACCTTCATTCGTTAAACTTGAGCAGGTTTTTACTTCGGGCACCCAACCCGATTCAGCAGCCGGGAATAAGTGCAGGGCCATTGCAAATTCTGCACGGGCGGCTTTGGCTTTGTCTATATTACTACCGTCGGCTTTGGTAATTACCAGGGCATCGGCCATTTCCATAATACCGCGTTTTATCCCTTGCAATTCGTCGCCGGCACCGGTAAGCATCAGCAACAAAAAAAAGTCTGTTAGCTGGTGGACTGTTGTTTCGCTTTGGCCAACACCCACTGTTTCAATCAATATATAATTATACCCGGCGGCTTCGCAGAGCATAATGGTTTCCTGTGTTTTACGCGCCACACCACCCAGACTGCCCGAGCTGGGAGTAGGGCGTATAAATGCACGGGGATGAACAGACAATTGTTCCATGCGGGTTTTATCGCCCAGTATACTTCCTTTGCTGATCTGGCTGCTGGGGTCGATGGCCAATACAGCCAGCTTGTGTTGCTGTCCGACAACATGCAAACCAAAACTTTCGATAAAGGAGCTTTTGCCCACACCAGGAACGCCGGTAATACCAATGCGTATTGATTTTCCGCTGTGTGCAATGACCCCCTCAATAATTTGCCGGGCCAGTTGCTGATGTTCAGCAACGGTTGATTCAACCAGGGTGATGGCACGGCTTAGCAGGGCAATGTCCTGTTTCAGAATACCATCAATAAACTCCTGTACAGCGGGTAGTTTTTTCACCTGTGTTTATTTTTTAAAAAAGAAATAGACGGCTATGATTAAAAAAACAAAACCAATTAAATGATTCAGTTTTATTTCTTCGGTTTTAAATAATATAGTTGTAAAAATTAAGAACACCACAATGGAAATAACTTCCTGAATAATTTTTAACTGCAATAAACTGAATGGCCCTCCGTGTTCGGCGCTGCCAATGCGGTTGGCCGGAACCATTAAACTGTATTCAACAAAAGCAATGGCCCAGCTGATGAGAATGGTTCCGAACAGGCCTATGTCTTTTAACCAGCTTACATCTTTAAAACGCAGGTGCCCGTACCAGGCAATGGTCATAAAGGTGTTGGAGGCGATGAGGAGAAGTATGGTGGATAGGCTACGGGGCATTATTTACGATTGACAAATTACGATTGACGATTGTGAATTAACTATAAACATCGGGCTATGAACTCTAAACTATAGACTCTTTACTCTAAACTCTCCATCAACCTTATCAGTATTTTCTGTGCGGCCTGCGATATAATGGTTCCGGGGCCAAATATGCCTGCAACACCGGCCTGGTATAAAAATTCGTAATCCTGTTGGGGGATGACTCCGCCTGCTACCACCATAATATCTTCGCGTCCGGCTTTTTTTAATTCGGCAATTACCTGCGGCACCAATGTTTTGTGCCCTGCGGCAAGACTGGAAACTCCTAATATATGTACATCGTTTTCAACGGCTTGTTTGGCAGCTTCGGCGGGGGTTTGAAACAGGGGGCCAATGTCTACGTCAAAACCCATATCGGCAAAACTGGTGGCAATTACTTTTGCTCCGCGGTCGTGCCCGTCCTGCCCCATCTTCGCAACCATCATACGTGGACGTCTGCCCTCGAGTGCAGCAAACTTATCGGCCAGCTCGCGGGCTTTTGCAAAATCTTTATCCATACTTATTTCTTTTGAATAGATACCGGCAATGGAACGGATGTTGGCTTTGTAACGCCCGTATACTTTTTCGAGCGCCGATGAAATTTCGCCCAGACTGGCCCTTAAGCGTGCTGCTTTAATGCCCAGCTCCAGCAAATTGCCTTTGCCCGTTTGAGCTGCTTCGGTAAGGGCGTTCAGGGCTTCCTGTACTTTTACATTATCCCGTCCGGCCCTTAATTGTTGTAAACGTTCCACCTGTTGCTTACGCACTTTTGTATTGTCTACATCTAAAATATCGATGTTTGTTTTTTCGTCTGTCTGGTAGCGGTTAACGCCCACTATAATGTCTTTTCCTCCATCGATGCGGGCTTGTTTGCGGGCAGCGGCTTCTTCAATGCGCATTTTAGGAATGCCGGTTTCAATGGCTTTTGCCATTCCGCCTAATTGTTCCACTTCCTCTATCAGCGCCCAGGCTTTGTTGGCAATCTGTTCGGTAAGGTATTCTACATAATAAGAACCGCCCCAGGGGTCCACCACTTTGCATATATTGGTTTCCTGTTGTAAATACAATTGTGTGTTGCGGGCAATACGGGCCGAAAAGTCTGTTGGCAAAGCAATGGCCTCGTCGAGTGCATTGGTGTGCAGAGACTGGGTGTGGCCCATGGCTGCAGCCAATGCTTCAATACAGGTGCGGGCAACGTTGTTAAAAGGGTCCTGTTCGGTTAAGCTCCAGCCGCTGGTTTGGCAATGGGTGCGCAGGGCCATGCTTTTGGCGCTTTTCGGGTTAAACTGTTTTACCATCTTGGCCCACAACATACGGCCTGCACGCATCTTGGCAATCTCCATAAAATGGTTCATGCCTATGGCCCAAAAAAAGGAAAGGCGGGGAGCAAAGGCATCAATGTCTAAGCCTGCTTTTAAACCCGTGCGGATGTATTCCAAACCGTCGGCTAAAGTATAGGCCAGTTCAATGTCGGCGGTGGCTCCTGCTTCCTGCATATGGTAACCACTGATGGAAATGGAATTGAACTTGGGCATGTTGCGGGAAGTGAATTCAAAAATGTCTGCAATAATTCGCATCGACGCATCGGGCGGATAAATGTAGGTGTTGCGCACCATGAATTCTTTCAGGATATCGTTTTGAATGGTGCCGCTTAATTTATCCATACTCACACCTTGTTCTTCGGCTGCTACAATGTAAAAAGACAGGATGGGCAATACGGCTCCGTTCATGGTCATGGAAACACTCATTTCATCCAGGGGTATCTGGTCGAACAACACTTTCATATCGAGGATCGAATCGATGGCCACACCGGCTTTGCCTACATCGCCTACTACGCGTTCGTGGTCGCTGTCGTAGCCGCGGTGTGTAGCAAGGTCGAAGGCCACCGATAAACCTTTTTGCCCGGCAGCAAGGTTGCGGCGGTAAAAAGCATTGCTTTCTTCGGCGGTGCTAAAACCTGCATACTGGCGGATGGTCCAGGGGCTTTGTACATACATGCTGCCGTAGGGTCCTCGTAAAAAAGGGGCAAAGCCTGCACCAAAGCCCAGGTGTTCCGCATCTTTTAAATCATCGGGGGTATAGGTGTTTTTTACATCAATCTGTTCGGCTGTAGTCCAGACATCGTCCGGACATTTTTGTAACACACTAAGTGTTTTGTAGGGTATGGCTGAAAAATCTTTACGCATCATAAATTAATGTTTAACCGCCAGTCGTTCCTGCTCCATTGTTTTGCTTAAACGAATGGCTTCAAGTGGTTTTACTTCTGTGTTGCCATATTTTACAACTTGTTCCAGAATTTCAATTTCCGCAATTGTTTCTTTTGGATTGGGAAATTTGTTTACACCCAGTAAAGTCTGTTTGCCTTCGTTTATATTTTGTTGAAGCAGGGCAGCCTGTGTGCCAATCTCCTGCTGAATAAAACCTGCTTTAACGCAAGCCAGCCAGCCGCCTTTGCTTTCTATGTTTTTAAACTGTGCCCAGGCCGTTTCGGCCAACTGGTCGGTAAGGGTTTCAATATAATACGAACCTGCGCCGATGTCGGCCACCTTGTTCAGATAACTTTCTTCTTTTAATATGTGTTGCTGGTTGATGGCCATGCGCCGGCTGAAATTGTTTTCGTTTTTATAAACAGCATCGAAGGCATGCACCAGTAAGCTGTCGCAACCGCCAATAACAGCACTCATGCCTTCGGTAGTGGTGCGCAACATGTTGTTGTAAGCGTCCAATATAGAATTGTTGAGCAGGGATGTTTCGCAGTGGATATACAATTGCCCCTGTATTCCATATTGTTCAGCCACAAGGTTCCAGAGTTTACGCAGGGCACGGAGTTTGGCGGTTTCTAAAAAAAAGTCGGGGCCTACGGCCAGTTTTATCCATATTTTATTTTCGAGCTGTGTGGCTGTGGTTCCGTTTTCGGTACATTTTACCACTAACTCGTGTGCATGTGTAAGTATACAGGCCAGCTCAAAGGAAGCCGTTGCTCCTGCATTGTGGTAAAGGGCTGCATCAATGCAAAGGGTATGTAAGTTGTTTTTTGTTTTTTGTAGTTCTGCCAGTTCAAGCAATTCGGCTGTCTGGCATTTGAACCAGTTGCCGGTTTGCAGCAAATGGGCAAGAGGGTCGATAACAATGGCTCCTCGTAGTTTAGCGCTATCAAATTTATTGTGGTGTACATACGCTTCTAATTTTTGGAGAAAATGTTGTAAGCTGCACTTCACCACGTAATTCACTACTATGTACTCGGCCTGTACTTCGTTAAGGGCCTGTACCAGATCGGTTTGTTCATGTATTTCAATAAACAGGGCGCTTGCTCCTTCGCTTAAGGCTTTAAGGGCAGCGGCATTTATTTCTGTATTGTTTTTGTGTTTTAACTCAACAGCTATTTCCCAATCGGGATCTGAAAACAGCGGAGTTTTTTTTCCGTCTGTATTTTCAACCGTATAAAAAGGTTGGATGGTAATACCGTCTGCATTTTTCCACAGCAGCGATTCAAATGCTGTTCCTTTAAGGTCTTTGGTAATCTGTTCTTTCCAGGCCGCCGCACTTACCGGTGAAAATTCCTTAAATAATCCGGGCATGTTTTTTTTCTTAAAAATAAAGAAAAATCCCGGAAAACCGGAGCATTAATTTTTTCAACACAGAGGCCACTGAGGAAGCAGAGTTTCACAGAAGGGAATGGAAGCATTACTTTTGTGCCGCGAAACGAACGAAGAACCACCTATAGCCAGAATCGTTTTTCATTTATTGCTTTTAACTTTTGACTTCTTACTTTTAACTTAATTAAAACACCTGTGTTATTTCCTTTTTAATATAAGTAAGGGCAACCTGGCTGGGCATTTTTTCGATGCCCCCGGTTATTTGCAAAATAATGTGTGCAAGGTCCTGACCTTTAGCTGTACCAGGTACTTTGGCCGAGGACATATTAATGAGTTTCAGGGTTTCTTCTTTGGCATTTTTTACCAGTTCCCAGGCCCCGTGGCTCATGTATATTTGCTGCGAAAGGTTGTGTTCAAATTCGCTTTTAATTGTTTTTATCAGTTCCATGTGCAATTGGTGTGCATTCAGGTCGGCCCGGTTTACCCGTATAACAAGGCTGTTGGGGTGCAGTCGTTCTAAAAAAATAACAACACGTTCGTAAGCCTGTAACTTTATGGGGGTTAGCAAGGAAACAGATGATTTGCGTATTTCCATTTCCCGTTTTTTTTGTTCATTGTCTAAAAATTTTTTTACAATAAAATAGGTGGCGGCAAATACGGCCCCGGCAGGGATAAGTATTCTTAGTATTTCGAGAAATTCTTGCATAATGAGGTATTGATGCCGTAAATATCGAAATTTTTTTATTGCGGGCAGCAAAAATTATAAGGGGTGTAAACATTCCTTTTTATCAGGTTAAAGGGTTTATACCTCCCTACCGTAACACTTACCTTGTCGCTCCCGTGACCTGTCACTTCGCACTTTAACGGTAAATCATTGAAGGTGACGGAAGAATATACCAAAGGAGGTGAACGCACGGGCATCGCACCCTCACCCCGGCCCTCTCCCGCGGGAGAGGGTGTGTGGTTTGCTCCACCATTTTATACAATAAGTAGATCATCTACCTCCCGTATTGCACATTCAGCGCCCTGAGGTTATTCCTTCCCAGTATTGCATTTCACAAGCCTACTTCGCATAACATAGATAGTTAATTTTCTCGCTTTCCGCATTTACCCTACGGAGGAATTCCCCTCTCCTGCCGGAGAGGGGTTAGGGGTGAGGGTGCGTTGGCCTCCACACAACCGACCCATAAATAATTTTCACTATCGCTTTATTACAATGCCAACAATTAAAATAGAAATACGAAGTCTTGGATAGAGATTTGTTTTGACCTGTAGGGAAGCATTGACTTGTATCAGCTTTCAATGTAAGATACAGGCTAAAAAGCAATTGATGTGGAAACAAGCGGACTCGAACAACGAAACTCAAACTTTCCAAATTACAACCTCACACCCATTATCAGCACATCATCAATCTGTTCGAGTTTTCCTTTCCAGGTACCGAATTCTTTTTCGAGTGCTGCCCGCTGTTCGTCTACCGGAAGGTTGTTGTTTTTAACAAGGAACTCCTGGAAGTGGCTGTACTTGTATTTTTTTCCTTTTTCACCACCAAACTGATCGGGGAAACCATCGGAGAATAAATACAGCTGATCATTGGTTTCATATCCAAAAGAATGATTGGTGTATGGCTTACTGTTTTCGATGTTGCCAATAGACAAATGATCGGCTACATATTCAATCAGTTTATTTTGACGGATGAGGTAAAGTGAATTGTACGCTCCGGCGAATTCCACCTGTTTTGTTTGTGTGTTGATGCGGCACAGGGCGATGTCCATTCCGTCGCGCAACTGGTAAGTGTCGCTGGACGATTGCAATGCAGTTGAAGCCAATAAAGTTAAGCGGTTCAGTATAGCCGCGGGGCTTCCGTCAGTTGTATCTTCAAAGGCTTTGTTTAAAATATTGTTGGCCACAATACTTAATATGGCCCCGGGCACACCATGGCCGGTACAATCTATTGCAGCAAAATAAATACTTTCTTTTCGTTGTTTGATCCAGAAGAAATCACCGCTTACAATGTCTTTTGGTTTAAAAAAGATAAAGCTTTGCTGCAATACGTTTTTAACATGGTATATGCCGGTTAAGGAAGCGTCCTGTATACGTTTGGCGTAACGTATAGAGTCGGTAATGTCTTTGTTTTTCTCGGCCAGTTCTTCATTTTTAATGGCGAGTTCTATCGTTCTTTCCTGTACTTTTTTCTCAAGGGCAGCTTTGGCTAATTTAAGGTTGCGGGTGCGAAGCTGATCGTAGACATAAATGGCAAACACAATAAATATAAAGGCTGAAACATAAAACAGGGCTGTTTGCCAGAAGGGAGGTTGAACCGTAAAATTATAAGTGGTGGGTTCACTCCACACACCGTCGTTGTTACAGGCGCGAACTTTAAAGGTGTATTTGCCCGGAGGTAAATTGGTGTACACAGCTTCCTGAACCAAGTAATTGGCCGGAATCCAGCCGTGGTCAAAACCTTCGAGGCTGTATTCGTAGTTTACTTTTTTAGGGTTGGTTAAACTTACCCCGATAAATTTAAAGGTGATGTTGTTCTGGTTGTATTTGAATTCAGCTTCAGCAGGAAACAGGGTGTCTTTGAGGTGAATTTTTAAACCAAATATTTGGGTAAGCGGAGCTGTTTTGTTGGGGAGGTCTTCGTTGGGGTTAAACTTCACTGCGCCCATAATGGTACCAAACCATATATTGCCTTTTTTGTCCATACAGGCTGCATTGGGGTTGCATTCTACCCCGGGGAAGCCTTCGTTTTTACCATAATGCACAAATGTATTTTGTTTTACATCAAACTTATCTATGCCCCGGTTGTTGCCTATCCAGATATTGCCTTCGTTGTCGGGAACAATGGAAAAAGGAGAATCGCTGCTGAGGCCTTCGTTGATGGAATAATTGATAAAGGTTTTTCCGTCGAAGCGGTACAAGCCGCCTCCGTAACAACCAAACCAAAGGTTGCCTTTTTTGTCTTCGTTAATAGACAAAATAAATTTATGTGTCAGTCCGTTCGATTCATCGTAGGTTTTAAAAGAAGATCCGTCGTAAGCACATAGTTTTCCTCCGAGCGCGCCCAGCCACAACACGCCTTTGCTGTCTTTAAAAATCCTGTAAATGTGATTGCCTCCAAGCCCGTCTTTTACCGAGTAGTTGCGGAACACTTTTGTGTCGGGGTTAAAACGGGTGGCGCCTTCTTTGCTTCCAAACCATATATTGCCTTCTTTGTCTTCTGCAACGGTGTAAATCATATCGCTGAGCAGGCCATTGGCTTTGGTATAGGTCACAAATTTTGAAGCTCCTTTGGCCAGCATGCTCACACCATTAAATCCGGTACCAAACCACATATTGCCTTTGGAATCCTGGAAACAGGCTAAAACGGAATTGGAAGAAAGCCCGTTTTGCTGGTTGTAATTTGTAATGGAGTGCGATTCAATGCCGCCATTGGTTGAGAAATTAAAGGCTATTTTGCACAAGCCGTTATTGGTTCCCAACCAAATATTGTTATCGTTGTCGTTGCACATACTCCAGATAATATTGTTGGGCACCTCGTCAGCCTCATCGTATATCTGCATGCGCTCGCCCCTGAATTGGTTCAGGCCTAAGTCCGTTGCAATCCACAGGCTTTGTTCACGGTCTTCAAAAATAGTATTGACATTAAAATAGTTTAAGCCCTGGCGGGTGCTGTATGTTTTAAATATGCCCTGGTTCAGGGCTGTCTGGCGGTCTTTGTCCGGAGAAGGAATAAATTTGGAAACACCCCCGCCCACAGTACCTACCCACATCGTACCGTTGTGGTCCTGGTAAATTGTTTTTATGAATGAAGAATTCAGGCCTTTTGATTCATCCAATAGCGTTTGTGACTTTACAATGTATTCGCTTAAATCAGCAGGTGTGTTTTTATCAAAACGAACAACTGCCAGGCCTTTATCCGCCGATCCGATCCACAATTCATTGTTCGTGTTGAAGTAAAGTGTAGTAATGTTTTTGCTAAAAAAACCGTGCCGCGTATTGAGGCGGATAAAGGATTCGGGGTCGTTTACCGGCTTTTGCATATTGTAAACGGTAAGGCCTGAGTCGGTTGCGATCCATACATTTTTAGCGGGGTCCATCACAAAGTCGTAAACAGTATTGCTCGATAAGCCGTCTTTTTGTGAAAGGGAAAACATTTTGTTGTTGGCCGGTTCGTAAATAAAAATTCCTGCGCCTTCAGTAGCAATCCAATACCTGCCGGTACCGTCTTCTTTAATGGCTTTAATTGTTTTAAAATGGGTGTATTCTTCCAGGCCAAGGTTTTCGAGGGTTTTGGTTTTGGCGTTGTAACGGGTCACGTTTCCGGCCCAGTGCCCGAACCATATATTTCCGGCGGCATCTTTATAACTACAGGTTACCCAGTCTTCGGCCAATCCCTGGTTTTTGGTGTAGGAAATAAATTTTGTGCCGTTGTATTTTGTTAAACCTGCAATTGTACCAATCCATAAATTCCCTTCATTGTCCTGGGTAAGGCTTTGTACCTGCCCCTGGGCAAGGCCCTGGTCCATGCCGTAGCTTATAAAGCTGGTTGTCTGGGCCGGTGTAAAAAGCGGACTTGAGCTAATCAGCAGGATTAGAAAGTGTTTGTATATTAAAAAAAATTGCTTGTAATTTTTTCTCATAGTAATATTATAATGGTGTGTTGTAACGCGAAACTTCTTGTTGGTATTCCTTTTCCGAAATTTCTTTGTCGTTTTTATAATAATACGTTAAGCCCCAGCTGTATTTTTCTTTTTTATAAATGGTTGTTGTCCCTGCTTCTGAAACATTGATGATATAGGTTGTTTTAAAGGCCTGGCTTTGTGTATCGGTAGTAATGCCCACCATGGTACGGGGCTTAAATTTTTTAGCTTCGGGAAATGTTTTATGGGTGATTGATTTTACCGAGAGGTCGTTATAAGCCACCACTTTAATAAGGGAAGTTAATTCCTGGTTGATGATGCGTGAATTTAAGACGGACTGTTTGTTTTTTAATTTCAGTAGTTGTTTGGTTTCATCGCTTTTGGCCTTCACAATGGCTTCCTGGCTCAGGGTTTCAATTACTTCATTGATTTCAGCCTTGTCTTTTTGTTTTTTAAAATCCGACTCTTTCGATACCCTTTCGTTTTGAGCCACCATCTTTAGTAAATCGCTTTCGAAATTGGCTTTTATAGCTTTGTTTTGTTTTTCTTTTACTTTTTTCTGCTCTTTTTCAAGGGTTAATTTAACCTCTTCTTTTACTAAAGACTGGTTGGTGTCGTTTTGTTTTTTAGCTACAACATTCTGAACCTCGTTCTTTTTTTCCAGCTTGTTTTTTTCTTTCATCAACCTCGCCAGGGCCTCTGCTTCTGCTTTCGCCTTTTTTTCGGCCAGGGCTATTTGCTCTAAGCGGATCCGCTCTTCTTCTTCCATCTTTTGTTTAGCCAACAAGTCTTTTTCTGCATTTTCTTTGGCTAATCTTTCTTTTTCCGCTTTTTCGCGTTCTGCTTTTTCATGGGCCAGCTTATCTTTTTCCGCTTTTTCAATCCCGGCCAACTTGTCTTTTTCTGCTTTTTCTTTTGCTATCCGGTCGTCTTCCCGTTTTTGCAGTTCTTCGGGGGTCACATAAATATCTTTTAAAAAACTGGTCACATATTGCTCATCGTCTTTAAAAGCCTTGTTACCATCGAACACCACTTTGGTAAACGGATGTTTGCTCAGATGGGCAAAATCCACACTTATTTTACCGTATTCAAAAAAGGTCACTTCAATGTCGTAAATCGGGAAAATAACCTTGTTGGCCGGGCATTTGGCGCCGTATATCATCATATACATATCCGCGCAACCGGTGGCCGAAAAGGTAACTTTGTAATCGGAACCCAGTTCCAGGTCGAAGGAAAACTTCCCGTTCTTGGTGGTGGTCAGCTCGGCTACTTTGGTAGTGCCTTTTAATACCGTTATTTTTGCCCCTTCGAAGGGAACGCTTTTTTTAACCGTTTTACCCGTAAACTCCAGATAACCATCGTTTTGTGCCTTAAGGGAAGAGGAAAGGAAGAAGAATGCAGAAAAAATAACCACAAGTTTTAGCCTGCAAAAAGGCTTAAGATCAAAGGGGAAAGAATGCATATTTTTTTATCTACAATCATTGAAATTAATAAAAAATCCCGGACTTGTTTACAATTTTTCACAAAATAAGGGCCTGATTTCGATAAAATACACGGAATGAACCGCAGGCGGCAGTACCTGTTTCACCTTTTTAGGGATGTTGAATAGTTTACAATTGCTGAAAAATCTTTAGTTATTCTTTTAGAATGTTCGCCGCCAGGTGGTATCTTTGCCGAAATTTTGATAAGATTATGAGCATTGAATTAAGCGAACAAGAGATCACCCGCAGGGCTAAATTAACTGAGCTTAGCCAGGCAGGAATAAACCCTTACCCGGCCGAAGAATTTCACATCAACGTAAATGCTGCGGACATTAAGGAAAATTACGAACGCGATAAATTAAATTATAAAGATATTAGTATTGCCGGGCGGATAATGATTGTACGCGATATGGGAAAAGCGGCCTTTGCCGAAATACAGGACTCAACAGGCAAGATTCAGCTCTACGTTAAAAGGGATGAGATTTGCCCGGGTGAAGACAAATCGCTGTATGATTTTGTGTGGAAAAAAATGCTCGATCTTGGCGATATTATTGGCGTTAAGGGCTATGTGTTCACCACTAAAATGGGCGAGATCTCAATTCATGTGACCTCTTTACAATTGCTGAGCAAATCCTTAAAACCACTTCCGGTTGTTAGGACAGACGAGGAAGGAAATACCTTTGACAACGTTACGGACCCTGAGTTCAGGTACCGCCAGCGTTATGTGGATTTGATTATCAACCAGCAGGTGCGCGATACATTCAGAAAACGCACACAGGTTATTAATTCTATGCGTAATTTTTTTAACGACAAAGGTTACCTCGAGGTGGAAACTCCTATTTTGCAACCCATTCCGGGAGGTGCTACTGCCAGGCCCTTTATGACACATCACAATGCATTAGACGTTCCTTTGTATTTGCGGATTGCCAACGAGCTTTATTTAAAACGCCTGATTGTTGGCGGGTACGACGGCGTATACGAATTTGCCAAAGCATTCAGAAATGAAGGCATGGACCGTACACACAACCCTGAATTTACCATGCTTGAAATTTATGTGGCCTACAAGGATTACAACTGGATGATGAATTTTACGGAACAAATGCTGGAAAAAGTAGCTACCGATGTTCATGGAACCACATTGGTTAAAGTAGGAGAACAGGAAATTAATTTCCAGGCCCCCTTTCGCAGGGTTACCATGTACGAAGCCATAAAGGAACACACCGGTTACGATATCAGCAATATGGACGAAGCCCAGTTGCGTGATGTGTGCAAAGCCTTAGGCATTCCGGTTGAAGCCAGTATGGGCAAAGGCAAACTGATTGATGAAATTTTTGGTGAGAAATGTGAACACAACTATATTCAGCCCACTTATATTACGGATTACCCGATTGAAACTTCGCCGCTTACTAAAAAACACCGGAACAACCCCGAGCTGGTGGAACGTTTTGAGCTGATGGTAAACGGAAAAGAAATTGCAAACGCCTACAGTGAGCTGAACGACCCTGTTGACCAACGGGCCCGCTTTGAGGAGCAGGTGAAATTAATGGAGCGCGGCGATGACGAAGCCATGTTTGTAGACCAGGATTTTTTACGTGCACTGGAATACGGTATGCCACCTACAGCCGGTATGGGTATTGGTATAGACAGGCTAACTATGTTGATGACCAATAATACATCCATACAGGAAGTATTGTTCTTCCCGCAAATGCGGCCTGAGAAAAAACCGGAATTGAAGGAAGTTTAATCATTAGTTCGATAGTTTATTCGTTTAAACGTTCATTTGTTGTTGGTAACGTATAAACGAATGAACAAATAAACGAGTAAACGAATGTGTGAAAAAGTAATACGATATAGTTCCCTGATTTTTATTCTGGTGGTCTGCATCCGTTGTGGGAACAGCACCGTGGAAATAAAAAAGGAACGCATATTTAAAGAGTATGCTGTTGCACTCGATTCTATTCTTAAAACACCCGAAGGAATTGTTCACGGACTTGAACTCGGAGCCAGTGCCGGGGAAGTAAAAGCAGCTGAAGCCGTTCATCCTGCCGAAGTGGACGAAGGCTATAGTTATTATGAACGCAAAGTAGACTCACTTACTTCTTATTCCATCGCTTTTACTTTTGTTAAAGACACCCTGGATGAAATAGAGCTACAGGTCAATTGTAAAAATCCGGATTTAGGCGCTGATCTGCTTAACGATATTAAAACCTATTACCAGCAAAAATACACGGCTCCTGTAATGGACAAAGGAATTTATGTATATAATTGTTTTGATTCGCGTAAACGAAGCTTTACTATTTCCTTAACCGATAATAGTGGTATAAACAACACTGTTATAAATATCCTTATTTACAGGGAAAAATAAGTTGAAATCACCCCACCACCACCAAATACCGTATTAATTTAACAATAAGGAAGGCTTGTTTTTCGTTCATTGTAGCGGTGTTTATAAAAAATTGACCTAATTTTACCATATTGCGAAAGATCCACTGTTTTTTACCATGCTGAAAAACGCAAAAAATATTGTTTTTTATTTTTTACTTTTTTTTGGATTTCTCCAATACAAAGGTTTTGCCACACATATTGTGGGGGGCGAAATTTATTACGATGACCTTGGCGGCGGCAATTATAAAGTTACCTTAAAATTATACCGCGACTGTTCGGTAAACACCAATGCCGCTTACGATGACCCGGCCTCCATTATGGTTTTTGATGCTGCGGGAACTGTTCATATAGAGGAAATGCTTTTCCCGGGTTCCATTAATGTACCCGATTCCATTAACAACGCCTGTTTTAATGCGCCTACCAATATTTGTGTGCAGGAGGCCGTGTATCAAAAAATCATTCACCTGCCGCCTAAAACCGGGGGCTGGTACCTGGTGTATCAGCGCTGCTGCCGCAACAACAGTATTTTAAACCTTATTAACCCAGGATCTATAGGCAGTACTTATTACGAACACATTCCCGGGCCCGAAGTAGTAGCTTTTAACAGCAGCCCGCGTTTTAACCACCGCCCGAAAAAATATATCTGCAATGGTTTTGATGTTCACTTCGATCATTCAGCCACCGACCCCGATGGCGATTCATTGGTATATTCCTTAGCCCCCGCCTTTACCGGACTCGATGCCTGCTGCCCTAAATTAGGTACAGGTGCTGCTCCTTCGGCCCCTATTGCTTTGTGCCCTTCCCCGCCTCCGTCTTGCCCCCAAACGGGGCTTCCACCACCCTATTCAAGTGTGCCTTATGTAGCGCCTTATAGTGGTGCTTTCCCTATGAGTTCCAATCCGAGTTTAAGTATAAATCCTGTTACCGGTATGATTTCAGGTGTTCCCAATGTAAACGGACAATGGGTGGTTGGCGTATGTGTGAAGGAATACCGCAACGGAGTACTTATAGGCCAGCATTACCGCGATTTCCAATACAATGTAACCGCCTGTCACTGGCTGTATGTAAGCGCCATTCAAAACCAAACCCAGTTTTGTTTTGGCTTAACGGTCAACTTTCAAAACCTGAGTATTAACGGGACTTCTTATCAATGGAATTTTGGCGATCTTACTACCACCAACGATGTCTCCACTTTAACCGAACCTTCTTACACCTATCCTGATACCGGAAAATACACCGTCACACTTATTGTGAACCCGGGCAACCCCTGCACCGATACCTCGCAACAGACTTTTACTGTCTACCCTTTGCTGAACCCCAATTTTGTCCCCTCATACACCAACGCCTGTGTCAACAACAACTCCTTTAGTTTTACAGCCGGCGGCTACTTTGCCCCTTACTCCACCTTTAACTGGAACTTTGGCCCCAATGCAACACCAACTGCTTCCACACAACAAAACCCTTCAGGAGTCTCGTTTAACGGAGCCGGCGATTTCCCGGTGGTGCTGACCGTGCATGAAGCCAGTTGTACCGGTACTTTTGCTGATACAGTGCATGTGTATGATGTACCTGTGGCAAATTTTAATACCGACTCTTTAATCGGTTGCCAGCCCTATACCGCCGTTTTTAGCGACAGTAGTCTGCACGGAACCCCTGTAACTTATTTATGGACCTTTGGCGACGGGAGCACATCCACCCAGGCCAATCCGCAACACACCTACATAAACACAGGTTTATACAATGTGTCCTTAACCATTATTACCACAACAGGCTGTATCGACACCAGCACTTTTTTTGTTCCGGGCATGGTGACTGTTAAACCCTCGCCCGATGCAGGTTTTATTGCCACTCCAATGGTAACCGATATTTTTAATTCCACCATTAGTTTTATAGACACCAGTAAATATGGAGTGTCTATGACCTTTAACACCCAGGACGGAAATACTTACGACTATGTTCCGGCCCAGCATTATTACGATAATTTCGGCGATTTTTGGGTAACACAAATAGTGATGGGTAGTAACGGATGCCCCGATACAGCACGGGTATTGATAAAAATACTGCCCGAGTATTTGATATGGGTGCCCAATGCCTTTACCCCTTTCGACAAAGACAACCTGAACGATGTATTTAAACCCGAAACGTTTGGAGTAACCGAATACACCATGTATATTTTTGATCGCTGGGGGAATTTAATTTTTGAAACCAACGATGTAGACCAGGGCTGGAATGGAACCTACAAAGGCAAACCCTGCCAGATAGACGTTTATGTGTACAAACTCGAGTACAAAGACATGGTAGAATACGAACACCATGAAAAGGTAGGCAGGGTTACATTGGTGAAATAGTTAGCTCAGCATCTGGTACACTACAAAGCTCGACAAATAAGCCAGCGCGCTCATGTACAACAATTGTATAACAGGCCATTTCCAGCTTTTTGTTTCGCGGTACACCACTGCAAGCGTACTCATACATTGCATAGCAAAGGCATAAAAAATAAGCAGACTCCAGCACACCGCCACCGAATAAGTTTTTAATCCCGTTACCGGATTTTTATCCGCAGACATTTTTTCACGAATGGAGCTGGTGTTTTCTTTATCGCCGGCACTGTAAATGGTGGCCATGGTACCTACAAACACTTCGCGTGCAGCAAAGGAGGTGACCAATGAGATGCCTATTTTCCAGTCGAAGCCAAGCGGGCGAATAAATGGTTCGATTTTTTTCCCCAACAAACCTGCATACGATGCTTCTAATTTTTCGGCATTCATTTTTGTTTCCGTTTCCTGTTTGCTCAATGTGCTTTCGCTGTATTTTTTTTCTATGTTTTCAAAACTATTCCCCGGTGCATGGGTAGACAAAAACCAGAGGACAACCGAAATGGCTACAATTATTTTTCCTGCATCCAGCAAAAACACTTTTACCTTTTCGAACATGGTTATAAAAATCGTTTTGGGCTGGGGCAGCCTGTATATGGGAAGTTCCATAATAAAATAGCTACGTTCTTTTGCTTTTAAAATAAATTTAAAGACAAGGGCAGCTGCAATGGCTGCAATAAACCCAATCAGGTAAAGAGCCATCAGCATAAAACCTTTGGTACTGAAAAAACGATTGCTTCCATCGTCTGGAACCATTAAAGAAATCAATAAAGTATATACTGGTAAACGTGCCGAACAACTCATCAGGGGAGTAATCATAATGGTGATGATGCGTTCCTTCACATTGCTGATGGTGCGTGTACTCATAATAGCCGGAACCGCACAGGCTACGCCGCTGATAAGCGGAATAACAGAACGCCCGTTCAGCCCTACTTTGCGCATCAGTTTGTCCATAATAAAGCTTACACGGGCCATGTACCCGCTGTCTTCAAGCACCGCAATAAAACCAAACAACAAGGCTATCTGAGGTATAAACACGGCCACCCCGCTTAGGCCGGCAATAATACCATCTACCAATAAACTGTTTAAGGGGCCTTGTGGTAAGGCTGCCGAAGCTGTTTGCCCCAGCCACACAAATCCACTTTCAATCCATCCCATCGGAAATTCAGCGAGGTAAAAAATGCTTTGAAAAATAAAAAACAAAATGGTCAGAAATATGATAAAGCCCCATACCGGGTGGGTGGTGTAATCGTCTATTTTATCGCTCAATTTTACATCCTGCCTGTTTTCGTGGTAAGACAGGGTTTCTGAAATAATTTTTTTTATCTTTTCGAAACGCAACAAAGTATCCCTGCTTTCAAATTTACGGAAGGGCTTGATGTTGAAAATAGTTACCGTGGCTTTTTCCGAACCATTGGCTTGTTTTAATAAAGAGGCGTACTCCGAGCTTTGCTGGTGATGGCGGTGAACAGAATCAATGTAATTTTTATCGAGGTGATCACTTAAAGTAATAAAGGGCGCAGGCGCTGAACAGGCCTCAAAAAAATTATTTTTTAAGTCCCCCATCCCTTCCCGGTGCCGCGAATCAATAGTAATTACAGGCACACCGAACAGCTTTTTTGCCTTTTCAATTTCAACGGTAATCCCCTTTTTTTCCGCCACATCCATCATATTAAAGGCAAACACAATGGGGCGGCCCAGGTCGAGCAATTGTGTCGCTAATAATAAATTCCTTTTAATATTGGAGGAATCGATTACAGCAACAATAATATCGGGGTATTCGGGCCTTTCGGTATCAAACAGCACATCAAAAGTTACCTGCTCATCAATGGATTTGGGGTACAGGCTGTAGGTGCCGGGCAGGTCAATGACCTCAAAGGTATGAATACGTTTCGTTTCCGGGTCTTCGGCTTTGCAATAACCGGTTTTTTTATCGACAGTAACCCCCGGGAAATTTCCGGTTCTTTGGTTAAGGCCTGTTAATGCGTTAAATAAAGTTGATTTTCCACTGTTGGGATTTCCAACAAGTGCTATTTTTAAGGGGTTGGCTGATTGGAGTTTTTCCTTTAATAAAGTATCGGGCACGGTTTTTAATTCACTAATACAGTGGCGGCTTCTGATTTACGCATACTCAGCAAATAACCCGAAACTTCAATGGCAAAAGGGCAACCAAGTGGGGCAACGTGTTGCAACCTCACCATTTCACCCGGTAAGCAACCCATTTCAATCAGTTTTAACGAAAGTGTATCGTCGGTAAAGCTTGCAATTACAGCAGATTCTCCTATTTTCAGTTCGGCTAAGGTCTTCATAAAGTACGGTGTGTATTGCAAATGTAGATGAAACGGGCTAATTTGACCATACCTTAAAAAGGGTATTTTCCTTAACCCGTTCTTTTGTTTATTCGTTCTTTCGTTCGGCCTGAACGAGTAAACCATGAAACGAATGAGCGGATAAACTATTTGTGTTTTTTCCCGAAATGAGGGCAGGTGTCGCAGGCGTTCTTTTTATGAAACAGAAAGCAGCTGTTCAACATCAAACCGGTGCTGAGGAGCAAAAGTAAAAGTTTAATCCGGCGAAAATTCATGCCCTAAATATACAAAAATCCTTCTTCCCATCTTCATATTTGCCCCTCTATCTTAATAAACCTAAATACTTTTTTTCCAAAAGAGCTTTATACTTTTCCTTGAAGTCATTTGATAAAAATGATTTGTCAATCCATTCAATCGCAATAGGTTTGTTTTTTATCATCCGTTTAAACACGCCTTCTATTTGTTTGGTGTTTAGATCCAATAAAGTTCCTAGGTGTTCAAAATGCTCCCGTTTTATTTTTTTCTTTTTCCCTTCAAGGGTTAAAGCCAATTCCTCTGTATCGTTAGGATTTACAATGCTCACATTTAGTAAATCGTATGCGGGAGCCAAACCCCATTGATTAGCTGAATGAATCATGGAGAAATTTTTTAAGTGCATATCGTTATTACCTGTAAGGAAGCTAAATACACTTAACTCAAAAAAGTACAACTGATCCAGCAAGGTATTATCCGAATGCTGGCCAATAGCCTTACCCACTCGTTCCATTGAGCTTTTGTATTTATCAACGGCGTCCAGTACCTGAAACATATCAAGCATGTGAATTTTTTCTCCGTTTTCTTTACGGTCAATTCGTTTGGTTATATAAGATAATTCTCCAGATTGCAAACGTATCAAACTTGACTTCACTGTATGTATTCCAAAAGCCTCAGCCATCCGCATAGTTACATGTTCATTCTGCGGCATTTCAGGATAATATTCTGATGGCGGTTTAAAAATATAATTTCCGTCCAAAGCTCCAACAACTGTTAAACGGTCTTTATTCCCATCTCTTATAGTATCTTTAACCAATGATAAGGACAGTTTAGCCTGCACACCTGGTACAGCAATACTGCGCTCCACAACATCCTTAGCCAGCTCAGCCATCTGGTTGAATGAATAAGATAACAAAGGCGCTGTTTTTGTTCCGAAAAACGCTAAGCTACAATGCTGGTGAAAATCACTTTCAATTTGTTTGCCCAGTTCTTTATAACAGTATAAACATTTCTTATTCATCTTCTTCTGCTATTGGTTGAACACTTACTGCTCCGATACAATTTTGACAACAAGCCAAAAGCAATCCCATTCGGTCATTCGAATTTATTTTCCAGTTTTTTGCTGCGATGTCCAACAGCCATCCCTCAGGAATAAGGCCTTCAAAAAACGGGAACAACCTATTTTCACTATAAGCATGCTCAGTAACCGGCATAGAAAAAGTAATAAATTGATCCGGATATTTCGCAACGTATTCCTTATCATACTGAAAAGTGTATTGACCTTCGTTCGTTTCAATAAGAATACCAGCAACTACATCTTTATAATATATTTCTGCTCTCCTCATGTTTTAGGCTTTTCTTTTTTTAATGATAGTTCTTTGCTGCTTACAGGCACTAATAAATGCCCAAACATTTTAAGTACCTGATTTACCTTTTCTAATTTTACATTTTCTTTTCCCTGTTCAATTTTCCGTATAACGGTAAGTGCCACACCAGCCCGTTCAGCAAATTGTTCCTGTGTAAGATGGGCTTCTTTCCTTTTATTTTTTACAAATTCGGCTAAAGTCTTCATTATATGCGATCGCATTTATTTTATACAAAAATACTAAATTATATGTTATCACATATAAAATATTAACATAAACATAAATTATATGCGAAAGCGTATAATTTATTTAATTAGAGGATTGATTCTTTGCCTGCCCGCGTATAATTTGAAGAATGCTGAACTCAACAGAATTTATGTAATTTAGTACATTAATTTTTTTCCTTGCAGATCATTCTCCACATAGGCCGCTATTTCTTATTAATGAAAAGGGTTTTCAGTAAACCGGAGCGCTTTTCAATTTATTTCAGGCAGATTATTTATGAAATAAACAGCCTCGGTATAGGCTCATTGGGCTTAATTGCCATTATCTCCGTTTTTATGGGCGGGGTAATTACCATTCAGGGGGCCTATAACTTTACAAACCCTTTAATCCCTATATATGCACTGGGCCTGGGTACCCGCGAGTCCATCATCCTTGAATTTTCCCCCACCATTGTAAGCCTTATTTTAGCCGGTAAAGTAGGTTCTAATATCGCTTCCGAAATAGGAACCATGCGTATTACCGAACAAATAGACGCCCTTGAAATTATGGGGATCAATTCGGCCGGGTATTTAATTTTGCCCAAAGTGGCTGCCGCTATGTTTATCAACCCCTTTCTGATAACCATCAGCATGTTTCTCGGAATTTTCGGGGGCTATGTCATGGGTGTTGCTTCAGGCGCCTGTACCTCTTATCAATACATATTCGGGATACAAACCCTTTTTGTGCCCTTCAATATTATTTATTCTTTAACAAAAACCATTGCTTTCGCTTATATCATTACTTCAGTTGCCGCTTACCAGGGCTATTACATAAAAGGCGGTGCCCTTGAAGTTGGCAAGGCCAGCACACGATCTGTGGTTTACAACAGCGTCCTCATTCTGATTACCAACCTGGTCATTACCAAACTAATGTTGCTGTGATCGAAATTAAAAACATACACAAAACCTTTGGCGACAGGAAAGTAGTAGAGGATATTTCTTTCACCTTTCAAACAGGTAAAACAAATTTGATTATTGGTGAAAGCGGTTCAGGCAAAACCACTTTGTTAAAAATGATGGTGGGCCTTATTTTTCCGGATGAAGGAAATGTATTGTACGATGGCCGCGATTTTACCTCAATGGACGAAACAGCGCAACGGGATGTAAGAAAAGAAATAGGGATGTTGTTCCAGGGAGGAGCCTTGTTCGACTCGTTGACTCTGGAGGACAATGTGAAATTTCCACTCGATATGTTTACACGAATGAGTGAAGCAGAAAAAAAAGAGCGGGTGAATTTTTGTTTAAACAAAGTACAATTAGAAAACCGCAACAAACTTTATCCTGCCGAGTTATCAGGAGGGATGAAAAAACGCGCAGCCCTTGCAAGGGCCATTGCCAATAGTCCACAATATTTATTTTGTGATGAACCCAACTCGGGACTCGACCCTAAAACCGCTTTGGTTATTGATGCACTCATCAAAGACTTAACACAGGAATTTAACATCACCACGGTTGTGATTACACACGATATGAATTCGGTGATGGAAATCGGCCAGCATATTTTATACATCTACAAAGGCAAAAAATGGTGGGACGGGAACAACACCCAAATACTGAACACCACCAATAAGGAATTACTCGACTTTGTATACGCCTCGGAATTTTTGAAACAGCTCCGCCCGAAGAGTTGAGAGTCTATAGTTTAGAGATGCTTAATTCAATTCGAGGCCTGCAAAGGTCAGGGAAATATTTTCATTGTGCCTTTCAGGAGGGAAACTGAGTACCGGGGCTTTGGCCAAATTAATCAACTGATGTGCATAGGTGCCGAGCAGTAAACTTGATAGTTCCGCATTTTGGTCTGTCATCGTTACAATTAAGTCTGCCTGAACAGCTTTCGCATACTTTAAGGTTTCGTGGGCGCGGTTTTTTGCAAAACACACTTTGCTTTCAACACTCACCCCTTTTGCTTTTGCCAGCTCTTCAACCTGGTGTACAATTGTCCGTAGGTTAGGCTCATAGCTTCCTTCGTCGTTGCCCAGTATACCAATGATGTGCAGTTTGGCGGCAAATTTTTCAGCAAAATTAATGGTGGTGTCCACCTTTTGCCTGGAATGTTCTGAAGAATCTACCGGCAGCACAATGTTTTTATACCCAAACTTGTCTGTTTCCTTCCTTACGGTCATAACAGGAACAGGGGATTTTGAAATAACCCGGTAAGCATTACTGCCCATTAAAAATTCTTCCACCGCCGAATAACCCTGCGTACCCATCACGATCATCCCGGCCTGGTAATCTTTGGCAATGTTTACAAGTTCAGCCGGCACTTTACCGGTCGATACAATTGTACTTACTTTTATTCCATATTCTTTACGAACCCCGTCTGCAATTTCTTCCAACCTTTCCTGTACAATTTTTGTTATCCCCGAAAGGTCTTCCATCTGTAGAACGGGCAAAAGCATATCTAAGTAAACCGATGTTTTTATAACATGGGCCAGCACAATTTCGCCTTTTAAAAACTGGGCAATAAAAGCTCCGTGTTTAATAGCACGGCTGGCTGTTTCCGAAAAATCTACCGGAACTACTATTTTACTCGTGTTTAAATTTATCATAATAATGAGTTTTTATGCTGAACAAATATATTTTACATAGGTACATAAAATATTGACATAAATCATATTTCACATTGATTTCAGTCAGCTGCCACAAACAGTTCCTCTTCTACTTTTGTTTTCAGTTAATACCCCCTTATGAGTGTACTGTTTATTTTGATAGGATTTAGTTTGCTGGTGGCTGTAGGGTTTCTCATTGCCTTTATTCATTCTGTAAAGAACGGCCAGTTTGATGACGATTATACACCATCGGTACGGATTTTATTTGAAGAGGAAGAAAAAGACAAACAATAAAAACAAAATTATGGAAGTGCAAAAATTTTATTACGACAACAAAATTGTGAAATGGTTTGCCTACGCAACAATGCTGTGGGGTTTAGTAGGGATGCTGGCTGGTTTATTTATTGCCCTGCAATTGGTTTTTCCGGCGCTTAATTTAGGTTATGCCCCTACTACTTTTGGCCGTGTTCGCCCGGTACACACCAACGCCATTATTTTTGCATTTGTAGGCAATGGTATT
Organism: Bacteroidota bacterium; assembly: GCA_023251755.1. Lineage (GTDB taxonomy): Bacteria > Bacteroidota > Bacteroidia > B-17B0 > Aurantibacillaceae > JAHEYF01. Next base: position 38,759 of record JAHEYF010000014.1, on the reverse strand, counting down.
TTTATGGGTGTTTATTATTCCCTGCAACGCCTGTGTAAAACACGCATGTTCAGCGATAAATTAAGCAAACTGCATTTTTGGGGATGGCAATCAATTATAGTACTGGCAGCCATCACCTTGCTGTTGGGCTATACCACCGGAAAAGAATACGCTGAATTGGAGTGGCCGATAGACATTTTAATTACGCTAATTTGGGTAGTGTTTGGCTGGAATATGTTTGGCACCATCTTGAAACGGAGGGAGCAACACCTGTATGTAGCCATCTGGTTTTACATCGCCACCTTTGTTACCGTTGCAGTACTGCATATTGTCAACTCCATTGAAATTCCTGTATCATTATGGAAAAGTTATTCCTGGTACGCCGGTGTACAGGATGCCCTGGTTCAATGGTGGTACGGGCACAACGCAGTGGCTTTCTTTTTAACCACGCCCTACCTGGGTTTAATGTATTATTTTGTTCCAAAGGCGGCCAATCGTCCTGTATATTCTTACCGTTTATCCATCATCCACTTTTGGGCTTTAATTTTTTTATACATCTGGGCGGGCCCTCACCATTTATTATACACCTCGCTTCCCGACTGGGCTCAATCATTAGGTGTGGTGTTTTCAATTATGTTAATTGCTCCTTCGTGGGGAGGTATGATCAATGGTTTGCTTACCCTGCGCGGCGCATGGGACAAAGTGCGCGAAGACGCCGTGCTTAAATTTATGGTGGTGGCCATTACCGCTTATGGGATGGCCACTTTTGAAGGGCCTATGCTTTCATTAAAAAATGTAAACGCCATCAGCCACTTTACCGACTGGACCATTGCGCACGTACACGTTGGTGCCCTAGGCTGGAACGGGTTTTTAACTTTCGGTATGCTGTACTGGTTAATACCGCGCATGTTCAGCACTAAATTGTATTCAACTAAAATGGCCAATCAGCATTTTTGGTTGGGTACGCTCGGTATATTGTTTTATGCAGTGCCTATGTACTGGGCGGGTTTTGTGCAAAGCTCCATGTGGAAACAATTTACAGCCGAAGGGCAATTGCAATACCAGTTCCTTGAAACGGTCACCAAGCTCATTCCTTTTTATGCACTGCGTTCATTGGGCGGAACCCTTTATCTGCTGGGTGCGGTATTGATGACTTACAATTTAATTAAAACAGCCAAAGCCGGTGTGTTTGTTCCCGATGAAGAAGCCAGTGCACCTGCGCTTCAGACCTACACCAAATACAGCAATGAACACTGGCACCGCTGGATTGAACGCAAACCCGTGCAAATGCTTATTGCAAGTTTAATTGTTATTTTAATCGGCGGGGCAGTAGAGTTCATTCCAACTTTTTTGGTTAAGTCAAACATTCCCACCATCGCCAGTGTTAAACCTTATACTCCGCTTGAATTACAGGGAAGGGATATTTATATAAGAGAAGGCTGTTATACCTGCCACTCTCAAATGATCCGTCCTTTCCGCTCTGAAACAGCCCGTTACGGTGAGTATTCGAAGGCTGGTGAATTTGTATACGACCATCCTTTTCAATGGGGATCAAAACGTACAGGTCCTGATCTGGCAAGGATCGGTGGTAAGTACCCCGACTCCTGGCATTACAACCACATGCTCGATCCTACCTCCATGAGCGATAAATCAATTATGCCGGCTTACCCCTGGCTGTTGGATGATCAAATAGATATGGGATCAACACAGGCAAAAATAGAAGCCATGATAACACTGGGGGTTCCTTATCCCGAAGGCTACGGAACAAAAGCCAACGACGACCTGAAAAAACAAGCGGATGCAATTGCTTCCCACCTGAAACAAGACGGAATTGAAACCCTGCCCGACCGTGAAATTGTAGCGCTTATTGCCTACCTGCAACGGATGGGGACGGATATTAAAGCGGAGAAAGCGGTAGCAGGTAGCAAGTAGCAGGAATTAAAAAACCATCACAATGAAATTTAAAAATTATTTAGAGTCCATCACCGGAGTAGGCATTTACCCAATGATTTCCCTGTTCATCTTCTTTCTGTTTTTTTCTGCTTTATTAGTCTATGTATTAAGGGCAGATAAAAAAAGAATGTTTGAGTTAAAACAGATTCCGTTGGAAAACAACGATATGGAAAATTCCAAGCACTAATTTTTCAAATTCTAAAGTCAAGGTCAACAAACTACGGCCTGCTTTAGAATTTAGAGATTGGAATTTAGAATTTATAAACAAGATGTAATTAAAAGAAAAACAAGAATGATGAACCAGATTATTCAAAACAACAAAAAACTAAAGCAAGCAGGGATACTACTATTTGTTTTGTTTACAGGCATTATAAATGCACAGGCTCAAACCACTTCAGGGAATAGTTCCGCTCCTTCTTATTTTACAAATGCTTTGTTTCTGACCCTGCTTATTATTATTGTTTTATTGCTGTTTTTTATTGCAGCCATAGCCAATGTAACTAAAAACGTATCGCGGTTTTACGAAGAAAAAAACAGAAAAGAAAGAGAAGCAGGTAAAGCAACTGCTGCTGTTGTTTTGTTCTTATTACTTGGGAATAGCCTGCAGGCAGCCAACCCCAACGTCATTCCTACGCGCTACATTAGCGGCATTGACTACACCACCTTTTATTTGATGCTGGGCATTATTGCCTGCGAAATTAGTGTATTGCTCATTTTAATTAACACCATTAAAACCCTGGTGTATACCGATACAGCTTTACAAGCCAAAAAAGAAGAAAGCAAACCAAAAGTTAAAAAGAAAACCATCATAGACAGCCTCAATGCTTCGGTTGAAATTGAAAAAGAAGCGGATATTCTATTGGATCACAACTACGATGGAATAAAGGAATTGGACAACAACCTGCCGCCCTGGTGGAAAATTGGTTTTTACCTCACTATTGTATGGGCTGTAATTTATTTGGTGCATTACCACATAAGCGAAACAGGAGATTTACAATTGGCGGAATACAACAAAGAATTAAAAACGGCTGAATTGCAAAAAGCAGAGTACATGAAAAACGCAGCCAACAATGTGGATGAAAGCAATGTAAAACAACTTACTGATGCAAGTGACTTAAATGCGGCCAAAGAAATCTTTATTTCTACCTGCGCTGCCTGCCACGGTAAATTGGGCGAGGGAACGGTAGGCCCGAATTTAACTGATAGCTATTGGCTGCACAAAGGCGGCCTTCCAGACATTTTTAAAAGTATAAAATACGGCTGGCCCGATAAAGGAATGAAAGCCTGGAAAGAAGACCTGTCGCCGGTTCAAATGGCCCAGTTATCCAGTTACGTAATGAGTTTAAAAGGAAGCAATCCTCCTAACCCCAAAGCGGCCCAGGGCGATTTGTATACTGAAACAATAAGCAGCAGCGACTCTTTAAGCATTGCTAAAACAGATACCTTAAACAGTAGCCTGCAAAAAGACAGCCTGTTGCAAGGCGATAAAAAATAAACAGGGAACCATGAGCAGTGTGAATGAGGGAAAGTTGGGAAAGGAAGATGATGCGGCAAATTCTGAATCGTTCCGGGACTCGATAGCAACCATCGATAAAAAAGGGAAACGGGCCTGGGTATTCGCGCAAAAGCCAAAAGGCAGACTATATAACTTACGAAGCAAATTAAGCGTTCTTTATTTAGTGGTTTTTTTTGGCTTACCTTTTATTAAAGTAAATGGCGATCCTTTGTTTCTTTTCAACATCGTAGAGCGAAAATTTATTTTGTTCAACATGATTTTCTGGCCACAGGACTTTTTTATTTTTGGCCTGGGCATGCTCATCTTTATAATTTTCATTGCCTTGTTTACAATAATTTACGGCAGGGTGTTCTGCGGCTGGGCCTGTCCACAAACAATTTTTATGGAACTGATTTTCCGTAAAATTGAATACTGGGTAGAAGGAGATGCGGCTTATCAGAAAGCCCTGCAAAAACAAAAATCATCCCCCGAAAAAATCAGGAAAAAAGTAACCAAACACCTATTGTTCTTTCTCGTATCCTTTATCATTGCCAATACTCTGCTGGCTTATATTATTGGCGTGGATGAATTGTTCAGCATCATGCGCGAACCTTTATCTATGCATATTGGGGGCTTAACTTCCATGCTTATTTTTACAGCGGTGTTTTACGGGATATACTCCAGTTTTCGCGAACAGGTGTGTTTAATTGTTTGCCCTTATGGACGTATGCAGGGTGTATTGCTCGATAAAAATTCAATAGTAGTGGCGTATGATTATGTGCGGGGGGAACCAAGGCATAAATTCACTAAAAAGGAAGAAAATAAAAAAGGGGATTGTATTGATTGTTTTCAGTGTGTGAAAGTTTGCCCCACAGGTATTGATATACGCAACGGCACCCAGTTGGAATGTACCAATTGCACGGCTTGTATTGATGCCTGCGACAACATGATGGAACGAGTGAACCTGCCTAAAGGCTTGATCCGTTACGATTCGGAAAACGGAATTAAAAACAAGTTGAAGATGCAGTTCACCAACCGGATGAAAGGGTATACGGCAATTCTTTTTTTGTTGATTGTTGTTGAAGTAGTGTTGCTATCGACCCGTACAGACATTGATGCTACTGTGTTGCGCGCAGCAGGGCAAATGTACCAGGAGCAGCCGGATAAAAGAATAAGTAATTTATACACCATACGGCTTATTAATAAAACACGGATAAACTACCCTGTACAATTTAAGCTCGAATCAATGCATGGTGAAATAAGAGTAATTGGAAAAGAACTGAATGTAAAACCAGAAGGAATAGTAGCCGGAGAGTTTTTTATTATACTGGATAAAAAAGAAATCAAACAACGCAAAACAAAATTACTCATCGGGATTTATTCCGGGGATAAAAAAATAAAAACAGTAAAAACAAATTTCTTTAGCCCGGTCGTGTACGTTCCTTAAAAAGTTCAATCGCTTAATAGTTTATTCGTTCAGAAGTTTAAATGTTCGGGTACTAACGAATAAACGATTGAACCATTAAACGGATGAACAAATAAACATATAAACTTTAAAACAAAATGAATATCAGCTGGGGAATAAAAATAGCGGTGCTTTACATTGGTTTTGTAGTGCTGATAGGTGTATTGGTATTTAAAAGCATGAATCAAAAAGTGGACCTTGTAAGTCCGGATTATTATGAAAAGGAGTTAAAATTTCAGGATAAAATAAATGCGCAGAACAATGCCAATGCCTTAACTCAACCTATACAATACCAGGTAGAAGGTAAAAGTATTTCTTTGTTTTTTCCCGAAACAATGGTAAACAATAGTTTTGGTGGCGAAGTGCTTTTTTTCAGGCCTTCTGATTCGGCAAAGGATATAAAGGTACAACTCGCACCCGATGCAAAAAACAAACAGCTTATCATTTCTTCCTTATTTGAACACGGCGAATACAAGATGCAATTATCCTGGCATTCCGGAGGGAAAGAATATTACAAAGAGGAAACGATTTTTATTCAATAGTTCATGCGTTTAACAGTTTATTCGTTCAGAAGTTCAAGCGTTCGGGTACTAACGAATAAACGATTAAACGGCTGAACATATAAACGGATAAACTTTTAAACAAATGAACTATATAGCCGCATTATCACTTGGTTTTTTAGGGAGTTTCCATTGTATTGGAATGTGCGGCTCTATTGCCTTAGCGCTTCCTTTAAACAACAGATCTGCTTATTCAAAAATTACAGGCAGCTTGCTTTACAACTTTGGCAGGGCAACCACCTACGCTTGTTTTGGAGTATTGTTTGGTGCATTGGGCAAAGGTTTTGTAATTGGGGGTTATCAACAATTATTATCTATTGTTTTGGGTAGTCTGGTGTTATTGTATGTATTGCTCCCGACGAGGGTGTTCACTAAATTTAAAATTACCGCACCTTTGTATAAACTAAACACCAGGCTTAAAACCTCTTTCACTTATTTGTTCCATCAAAAAACACTGCGCGCGCTATTTTTTATTGGGACCCTAAACGGTTTGCTGCCTTGTGGATTAGTGTACATGGGAATTGCCGGAGCCATTGCTACAGGGAGTATGCTACAGGGAGCTTTGTTTATGTTGTTTTTTGGTTTGGGAACTTTGCCTGCCATGCTGGCCTTAAGCATGAGTGGAACCCTTATCTCACTTTCTTTCCGAAACAGAATACGTAAAACAGTCCCTGTTTTTGTATCAATAATGGGTGTGTTATTAATATTAAGAGGGCTGAATTTAGGTATTCCATACATCAGCCCTGAAATGAGTAAAACACAATGTGAAGCCCACTCCTGTTGTCATAAAAAATGAAATTGAAGAGCCCGTCGCTGTTCAATTAAACAATAATTTACAAATGAAACTAATTTCAAAATACAACACCGCTGCCCCGCGGTACACCAGTTATCCCACTGTTCCTTTATGGGATAAAACCCCTACACAGGAAGACTGGAAAAAATTAGTTCAAAAATCATTTAAGGAGAGTAATAAAAGTAAGGGGATCAGTTTATACATTCACCTACCTTTTTGCGAAAGCCTGTGCACTTATTGTGGTTGCAACACCCGCATTACGGTAAACCACAAAGTAGAAGCCCCTTATATCCAATCCTTGTTAAAAGAATGGAACCTGTATACAGACTTGTTTGGAGAAAAACCGAGCATCAAGGAAATTCACCTTGGGGGCGGTACCCCTACTTTTTTCAGCGCCGAAAACCTGGCCCTTCTTATAAAAGGTATATTGGCTGTTTCAGCAATAAATGAGGATGCAGAGTTCAGCTTTGAAGCCCATCCCGACAATACAACGGAACAGCACCTGAAAACATTATATAATCTTGGATTCAGGCGGGTAAGTTTTGGTATACAGGATTTTGACCCAAGGGTGCAATACATCATTAACCGCAAACAAAGCTTTGAGCAGGTGCAGCACATTGTTGAGCTTGCCCGCGAAACAGGGTATACCTCTGTTAACTTCGATTTGATTTATGGCCTGCCCCTGCAAACCCCGAAGAGCATGGTAAATACCATTAACAATGTGAGGCAGCTAAAACCCGACCGCATTGCCTTTTATAGTTATGCCCATGTACCCTGGATAAAACCCGGGCAACGAAAATTTAGCGAGGCCGATTTACCGGTTGACATTGAAAAAAGGGCCTTGTATGAATTGGGAAGGAAACAATTGAAGGAGGCAAAATTTATTGAAATCGGCATGGATCATTTTGCACTTAAAACGGATTCTTTGTACAAAGCAGCTGTAAACGGGAGCCTTCACCGCAATTTTATGGGTTATACCCACAAGCATACCCAATTAATGATCGGGTTGGGTGTTTCGTCCATTAGTGATACCTGGTATGCCTTTGCTCAAAATATAAAAACGGTGGAAGAATACAGAAAAGCTGTTGAAGAAGGGAATTTCCCCCTGTTTCGCGGACATGTATTAGACAAAGAAGATCTGATTATACGAAAACACATTTTGAACCTTATGTGCAAATTTGAAACTTTCTGGACCAATACAAAAGAACAATGCGGGCCCCTATATGCGGCCATTCCCCGCTTACAGGAACTTGAAAAAGATAAACTCATTGAGTTGCAAGCACATCATTTAAAGGTAACAACCAAAGGCCGGGCTTTTTTACGGAACATCTGTATGGCCTTTGACGCGCGTTTATGGCGAACAAACCCTCAGCAACAGGTCTTTAGTTCCTCGGTATAAAATAGGTTTATCGGATCAAAAACAAATAATACAACGCTTTATTTGGTGTATTTTAACAAAAAATAGTTTTCTTTCTTTTTAAAATACCTTACATTTATTGAAGTGAAAAATGCACTTATTATACTTGTTACCTGCTGTTGCTTTTTAATCAACAATTTGTTGTTTCTTTACTCCGACCGTATTTTTCCTGATACAACATCAGCTTGTTCGGAAGAAACAAAAATGGCCTGTTGTACAAAGGATGAAGCAAAGGATAAAAAGTGCTCGAAAGTGGGAGATTGTTGTTGCAGTTTCCCTGTAAATGCACAATATGTTATCTCAGTGATTATTGGTGAAGAAATTAATCCCGGTCAGCAAGTGTTTTCTTTATTTCAAACCCCGCTCGGTAATAAAATTACCAGGACCTCCTCACAATTGTCGGAGGGATTTTTAAATACTCTTTTTAAACCGCCTGCTTGTTAATACCTCACTTGTTGTGAGACTTCATAGCCTCACTTATTTGGTATTTAATCATTCATCAATAATTAAAAATAAACAAAATGAAAACTATAGTATTGGCATTGATCTGCCTCATAAATTTTAGCTTTAAAAACATAGGCGACGATAAGCCTGCCTGTTGCAAAGCAAGCTGTTCGAAAGAATGTATTGCCATGTGCAAAAAAAATAAATGCACGGATAAGGATTGCTGCAAAGACTGCGAGAAAAAAGGTTGTCAGGGTAAAGCCTGTACCTCGGCCAGCGCATGCTGCTCTGCTGCTACACAAAAGGATTGCAAAGAAAAATGTGCCGCCGGTACATGTGATGAAAAATGCAAAACTGAGTGTAAAAAAGCCGATAAAAATTGCTGTAAAAAGTAAATCCTGCTAAAGAAAAGGCCCCTTCCAAATTTTGGAAGGGGCTTTTTTTATGATGCCATTATGCCTATTTGACAGGCAGCAAGGCCTTTTCTATGCGCTTATTTATTTCCTCCGCTATTTTAGAAACATAAGAAGAAATAATTTTCGAAGGGGTATTTACCTCCACCGGAAATTTCACAGAACAGGTGCCTGAATTAATTTCCTTTGCATCTACTGTGTATACCGTATAATGCAGGGTAATCGTCCGCAAGGACTGGCTTCCAAAATCACCGGCCGGCGTGGTTCCGGCTTCTATATCTATTTGATTAATGAACACAAACAGGTCTGTTTTGTATTTGGCATACAGCTCAGGCACCAAACCCGGACTGGTAATTTTAGCGTTCATAAAACGCGCATCGGAATTTGTTTCAACAACCAGCTGTCCGTTTTTAATGCCTGGTTTTTCCTTTTCGTTTTTGGGTGCAGTGTACTTTTCCTGGTTAGGTACTTTTTCGTATTTATAGGTAAGATGCTGGTAAATCTTACTGAGGTCTTTTTTATATTTAACTGTATCGTCTAACAATGATATTACATCGAAATGTTGTTTGAGCTTTTTGTACAACTGCTCATCCACCCCGTCGCGAAAGCTGGCTTTAATTTTTTGCTGGTCCCATTTTGTTTCAGCGTTGATCTTGTGATCAATCTGGCTCATGTACATTTTGGGTTCAAAAGGAACAAGGAGTATTTTGTGTTTTTTAGTTGCTGTTAAGGCTTTATCATTACTGAGGTTGGGCTTTGATTCGGTGCCAATGGTGGTTTGACTGAAAACAGACGAATACAAACATATCCCTATCAATCCGAATAAATACCTCATGTGTAAGTTTATCTAAACAACCTGATTACATCATTTAAGTTGGCATAAACCATCAGTAGCAATAAAAATGCCATTCCAACATATTGCGAATAGGTCAACACTTTAATACTTGGTTTGCGACGGGTAATCATTTCCCAAAGGGTAAATACCACATGCCCTCCATCCAATGCCGGTATAGGCAATAGGTTCATAAAGGCGAGTATAACCGAAATAAAAGCGGTACGCGACCAAAAGTATTCCCAGTCCCATTCGGCAGGAAATATGTTGCCCATGGATATAAAACCACCCATGTGTTTGTAAGCCCCGGTACTTGGGCTAAGTATCAATTTAAACTGATCGATGTATTTACCCAGCACGTTAAATGTTTTAGCTACACCTGCCGGGAAGGATTCAAAAAAACCATATTTATGCCGTTCAAACTGTACATGGCCTAATTTTTCCATGTCGTCTTCTTTCAAATCCAACAGCACTATACCCGTTCTGCCTTCACCATTAACCAATACATCAATCTTTTTAATTGCTTTGTCCCGTTCAATCGTTAACGTAATTTTTTTGTTTTTAAACTTGTCACGGGCATCTTTAAATTCGTAAGCCGTATTGATTTTAATGGAATCGTTGATGGCGATGACATGGTCCTTCGGCAATAAACCTGCATTTTTATTCGCAAACGAATCCGAAACCGTTCCAACATATACAGGGCGGGGAATTCCCATCAGGTAAAAACTTTTGGAACTGGCTACCTGGTCGATTAAATTTTTAGGCAGACTAATTTCCATCTTCTCCCCTTGTCTTTCGAGTTGAACCGAATGGCCCAGAATAATACTCCCCCTGAGGTCATCGATATACTTTACCTCTTTGTTATCAACCGAAATAATCTTATCTCCGTTTTTAAACCCAAGTTTCATTGCAGTAGAGTCTACTTCCACACCATCTTTTAAGCTGCTCATGAGGGTTAGTTTCTCTCCCCAGGCAAACAACACCATCGCATAAATTAAAAAAGCCACCAGCACATTCATAATAATTCCACCCAGCATAATAATCAAACGTTGCCAGGCCGGTTTCGACCTGAATTCCCAGGGCTGGGCCGGTTCGTTCATCTGGTCGGTGTTCAGGTTCTCATCAATCATTCCGGCTATTTGTACATAACCTCCCATGGGGAACCAACCCAAACCATATTCCGTATCGCCCACTTTCTTTTTAAACAAAGAAAAATTCAATACACCTGGTAAAGGAAATAAAAAGTCGAAAAAGAGGTAAAATTTATCCACCCTGGTTTTAAACATACGTGCCGTAATGAAATGCCCGAACTCGTGCAATAAAACCAGGAGGCCTAGACTGAGTAGCAATTGTACTGCTTTAATTAAAATGTCCATATACTAAGTTAAAAGTTAAAAGTCAAAAGTTAAAAGCCAAGAGCCAAAAAGCGATTTCGGTTATGTAAAATCCCTTATGGCTTATTTTTTATTGCTTATGGCTTTTCCGTAGTTAAGTTAAAAGTTAAAAAGTTCAATAGTTTATTCGTTTAACTGTTCATTTGTTCAGCTACTGAACGAATAAACGAAAGAACATATAAACGAAGATTAAATCATTGTTAATGCTATGTTTCTTGTTTCCTTGTCGCAGTCGATGTATTGCTGGTAATTGGGTTGTTGAATAAAAGGGACCTTGCTTAAACAATTGGCCACTACATCACTCATTTCTAAAAAACCTACTTTGTCCTGTAAAAAAGCTTCGACTGCAATTTCGTTGGCTGCATTCAATACACAAGGCATATTTCCTCCTGTTTCAAGTGCTTTAAACGCGAGCGCTAAGTTACTAAAAGTTTCGGTATCGGGTTTTTCAAAACTAAGCTGAGGATACTGCATAAAATCAAAGCGGGGGAAGTCGGAACGGAGGCGCTGCGGATAAGAAAAAGCGTATTGAATGGGAAGTTTCATATCGGGCAAACCCATTTGCGCTTTCATACTACCATCTTCAAATTGTACGATGCTGTGTACTATACTTTGTGGATGAACAATTACATCAATCTGTTGGTTTTTTAAACCGAATAACCATTTGGCTTCAATTACTTCCAAACCTTTATTCATAAGGCTTGCAGAGTCGATGGTGATTTTTGCACCCATCGTCCAGTTGGGGTGTTTGAGTGCCTGTTCCTTTTTTATATGTTGCAAAAAGCTTTTGTCTTTCCCCCTGAAAGGGCCACCGCTGGCGGTTAAATAAATTTTTTCGATTTTGTTGTGAAACTCCCCGGCCAGGCATTGAAAAATAGCCGAATGTTCTGAATCCACCGGGTAAATATTCACCCCGTTTTCTGCGGCTAAACGTGTTACCAATTCTCCGGCCACCACCAGGGTTTCTTTATTGGCCAGGGCTATGGGCTTTTTGTGTTTTATGGCATTGATGATCGAAGCCAAACCGGCGTAGCCCACAATAGCGGCCAGCACAAGGTCAATGCTTTCCATTTCCACCACCTGTTCAATGGAAGCGGAACCGGCGTATACCTTTATATCGTAGGAAGCCAAAGCATCCTTTACATATTTGTATTTATTTTCATCTGCAATCACCACCACGTTGGGTTCAAAGGCGATGGCTTGTTGGATGAGCAAATCGGCGTTTGAGTTGGCCACCAATACTTCGGCTGCAAAATGCTGCGGATTGGCTTTTATCACTTCCAGGGCCTGTGTACCAATACTTCCGGTAGATCCAAGTACTGCTATCTTCTTTATCGTTTCGTTCACTATTTATAATTAAGGCTGTAAAAATAAGAAAATTTCCCGCGGATTAGTTTTAAGAGTTCTCGCAGAGGGCCGCGAAGTTAAACGCTGATTTTCGCAGAGGGAAGTCTTTTTTAAACCTTCTGCGCAACTCCGCGCATTCATCTGCGCTAATCTGCGAGAAATAAAAAGCGCTGCGAGAACTTGCCCTTAAAACACAATATAATCCTGCGGGTCAACCGGGTTGCCGTTGTACCACAATTCAAAATGCAAATGTGTACCGTTGCTGGTTTCGCCTGCATTGCCAATAATGGCTACAGGGTCGCCGGCCTTTACATAATCGCCCACCCTTTTTGAGATGGAGGAATTGTGCTTGTATATACTCATCAGATTGTTGTTGTGCTGTATCTGAATAACATAACCGTCTTCGTTTGTCCAGCCTGCAAACACAATAGTTCCACTTAATGTTGCTTTTATAAATTCGTTTTCTTTAGCGGTCACATCCACTCCGTAATGTCCTTCTTTTAAATTAAAGGAAGTTGTAATTACACCTTTTACCGGGCTGAAAAAGAAAAAACTACTAATGCTGTTCACCGGTTTGGATTTATCTGAAATACTCAGGGAATATTTGTCCTGGTTTTCTATTTCATAACGCAGGGCGGAGTCTTGCCGGGAGGGTTTAATGTTGATGTTCACATAATCCCGGGCCGTGTCTCTCATAGGTTTAGACGGCTTGCCTTCTGCTTTACCATTCAATACGTCGGTGATGTTCTGTATGTACCAGTCCTTGGCTTTCATGGTTTCTTCCAGCGAATCGGTTTTAGCCGACAATTGCAATAAATTCCTCCGCTCATCGCTGCTTCCGTAGCCGGGAATGTATTCGCGCAGGGGCGTAAAGGCCACAAGGCTGATTACCAGAAAGGTCATCACAATGGTCACCGAACCAATCAGAATCAGCAATCCCATAGGCGTGAGGCGCAGCGCGAACTTCTCCTCAAAGGAGTCGTCGTTCAGCACCACTAAGCGGTACCTGTTCTTGAGTTGCTCGCGAAGGCTGCGTTTTTTCTTTTCTTCGGCCATGAATCCGTAAATATCCTAAAAAAATTGTACCCAAAGGCGAATCCGGGGCTTAAAAATCATAAAAAATGTAAAGGGAGGTCTGAATAAAAAATGATAACTTGCTCCTGTTTTTATGCGGCTCCTAAAAAAAATAACCCTGTTTGTTTTCCTGTTGGAAAGCCTTTGTTTTGTCCCACAGAAGCTGTTTGCACAAAACGAAAATTTATATAAAAATCTTCATTCCCTTCAACAATCCAAAGAAGACACGAATAAAATAAATTTATTGGTGGATATAGCCTGGGATTATGCTTATTTTAAATACGATTCAGGTAAATATTATTCGCGGCAGGCCATCCGTCTTTCAAAAAAATTAAACTCCGAAAACGGTGAAGCGCAGGCTTTGAATATTTATGGTAATTGTTGCAGGGGTTTGTTACAATTTGATTCGGCCATGTTGTATTACAACAAAGGCTTAGTCATACGCGAAAAACAAAAGAACCTGCGGCAAAAAGCAGGTGTTTTGCAAAACATGGCCAATGTTTACAATGCACAGCACAAACACCCGGAAGCCATACAAAAATACAAAGAGGCCCTGAAATTTGCCCGCGAATCGAAATACGACCAGGGTGCCCTGGTGATTGTTACCAACATGACGGGGGTCTACCAGTTGATGGGCGATAACGACAAGGCTTTGAACTATGCACGGGAAGCCCTTGAAATCAATAAACGGGTTAAAGACACCCTGCAGTATTGTTATATATATTCCAACATGGCCCTTATACTACAGGGGCAAAAGCAATACGACAAATCAATAGAATACAACAGCACCGGCCTTAAATATGCCCGCTTAGCCAACGACAAAAGCACAGAAGGCTCCATATTGTTTAATATGGGTACAGTGTGCAAGGAACAGAAAAAATACAGTGAAGCAGAAAAATATTATCTGCAATCGATAGACGTATTTGCCCAATTGGGCGATAGCATAAGCATCGGTATGAACCTGCACAACCTCGGCAATTTATACAACGATCAGGGCCGTATAGATGAAGCCGCAGCTTATCAGCAAAAAGCCATGGGTATATTTGAGCGTGGAGGTGATTCTACACTCATTGGACAAGCCATGCTGGCCATCGCCCAGGTGTATTCCAACAAAGGGAAAATGAAGGAAGCCCTGAGCTTAGGGCAAAAATCTTTAATACTGGCGCAAAAACTCGGGGAAATCGAATTACTTAAAAACGGGTACCGGGGTATGAGCGACATGTTTCAAAAAGCCGGGGATTATAAAAATGCAATTGTTTACCTCGAGCGTTCTTATGCTATTTCTGATAGTCTGTTTAATAAAGAAATTGCCATGAAAAACGGCTTTATGCAGGCCGAATTGGAACTGAGCACCAAAGAAAACCAAATTGAATTACTGAACAAAACAGATGAATTGCGCAAAGCTGAACTGCAGCGAAAAGCAGTGTTTCAATACTTTTTAATAGGCATTATTGTACTTGCACTCGGCTTTTTGGTGTTTGCTTTTGTGGCGTATAAAAACAAAAAGAAAGACAATAAAATTATACTTGCACAAAAAGCTGAAGTTGAGCAACAGAACCATGTTATTGAAGAAAAAAACAAGGAAATTTTAGATTCCATACATTACGCCCGCCGTATACAACGCGCCCTGCTGGCCAGCAACAAGTTATTGAACACCCATTTGGTACAGGCAGACAAAAACCGGGATTACTTTGTGCTGTACAAACCCAAAGACATTGTGAGCGGAGATTTTTACTGGGCTTCGGAGGTAAAAAAATTACGCGAAGGGAAAATGGTTTTTGGAAAAGGCCAGCCCATGAACCCTGAGAACAAAGAGGCTGTCTCCAAATCCCTGTTTGCATTGGTAACAGCTGATTGTACAGGTCATGGAGTACCGGGGGCTTTTATGAGCCTGCTCAATATTTCATTATTAAACGAAGCTGTAAACGAGAAAAAAATAAACCGGCCCGATCTGGTGTTGAACACTGTTCGCACCAATATTATACAGGCCCTGAGTACTGATGGAAGCCAGGAAGGTGGTAAAGACGGTATGGATGCTGTGTTTTGCTTGTTTGATTTTGAAGCCATGAAACTGCAATACGCTGCCGCCAACAACGGCTTGTATATTGTACGCAACAAAGAACTGATAGACTTAAAACCCGATAAAATGCCGGTGGGCAAACACGATCTTGATCAAAAACCTTTCACGCTGAGTGAATTTGAACTGATGCCCGGCGATACCGTGTATACCTATACCGATGGGTATGCCGATCAGTTTGGCGGGCCCAAAGGAAAAAAATTCATGTACAAACAAATGCAGACTATCCTGCTTGCCAACTCGGATACGAGTATGAATGATCAAAAAGAAATACTCAACACTAGCATTGAAAGCTGGAAAGGGAGCTTAGAGCAGGTTGATGATATATTGATTATTGGTGTGAGGGTTTAATTATTAGTTTATTCGTTCACTTGTTCATTCGTTTAATTGTTCGCCACCACCGAACGATTAAACGAATAAACAAATGAACTATTCAACAATAAACCGCTGTTTTTTGCGTTAAATCCCTTATTTTTGATGTTTGCGTGATCTACAAAAAGACAAATAACGGATTAACCCTGATACTGGCAATTCTGCTGCTGGCTCTGCTATCGGCGTGTACCCAGTACAAAAACACCATTGTACACCGCGGTTACCACAACATGACCTCGCGCTACAACGTGTATTTCCTGGCTGTTCAAAGCATGAAAGAAGGGGTTGACAAGCTTGAAAAAGACAACAAGGACGATTACACCCGGATATTACCCATTTTTATATACGGCGACAACCAAACCTGCAAAAACATTTCTCCAGAAATGGACAGGACAATTAAAAAAGCTTCCACCTGCATTACCCGTCACGCTATAAAAGATAAAAAATCGAAACAGGAAATTATCGGGGCCGTAAAATGGATTGACAATGCCTGGCTTGAATTCGGGAAAGCCCATTTTTACAAACGGGAGTTTTTTACCGGTATCGAAACCTTTGAATACGTTACGCACACCTACACAAAAAGCAAGGAAAGATACGAAGCCTGGTTGTGGTTAGTGAAAACATTCAATGAAATGAACCTGTTGTCGCAATCGGAACCTTATATCTCACTTATAAAAAACGACAAGGGTTTTCCTAAAGAATTTAAAGATGATTTTGAAGCCCTTTATGCCGAGTTTTACATTAAACAGGGCATGTACCCCGAAGCCATCAAACACCTGAGCGAAGCCATTGACCTTACCCGGAACAGAACAAAAAAAGCGCGCTACCAGTTTATTTTAGGACAGTTGTATGAGCAGCAGCGCGACAACAAAAAAGCCATTGTACACTACAACAAAGCCCTTAAATTGAAGCCCTCTTACGAAATGGTGTTTAATGTAAAAATCAAACACTCCCTGTTGGCCGAACACAACGCTGAAAATTCGAAAAGAATCAAGGAGGAGTTGTTAAAAATGACCAAAGACATTAAAAATTCCGATTACTTAGATGTTATTTATTACACCCTGGGGCAGGTTGAAGAACGCAGTAAAAGTGAAGATGCAGCCATTGCCTATTACAAACTTTCTACAAAAAACAGTGTAAGCAACAACAACCAAAAGGCCCGCTCATTCTTACGCCTCGGTGATATTTATTTCGACCGCACCAATTATACCGCTGCCGAAGCTTATTACGACAGCACTGTGAGTTTAATTACCGAGAGCTTTAGCGGTTACGAAACCGTTTTAAATAAAAAGAAAAGCCTTACCACTCTTGTTGGCCACATCAACACCATTCACCGTGAAGACAGTTTACAGAAAATAGCCGGAATGGATTCCTCTTCACGAAACAAACTGATTGATAAATTAATTGTAAAAGCTGAAGAAGACGAACAAAAAAAATTAGATGAAAAAGAAAACAGTGCGAACAACGCTTTGTTGGATAACAATGGCAACAACCCCAATCCTGTAAGCGGAGGGCCCGGTACAGGGGCCTGGTATTTTTACAACCAGCAAACGCGTTCATTCGGAATCAACGACTTTGTGAAAAAGTGGGGAAACAACCGGAAATTAGAAGACAACTGGAGGCGCAACAACAAACAAAGCCTTGCCATGGACCCTGTTGGCGGAGGAGATCCGGAGCAAGACACCGCCCTGGTTGCAGCAAAAGATTCCATAAAAAAAGCATTGAGCAGTACAAAGTCGAGGGGCTTTTATTTAAAAGACCTGCCTCTTACCAAAGCATTGGTTGATACATCCAACAAACAAATTATTGAAGCTTATTATGCACTCGGTTTAATTTACCGCGAACAATTGGATAACAACCGCAAGGCCATTGAAGCTTACGAAACACTGAACTCACGTTTCCCGAAAAACAAGTACGAAGCCTCCTGCTATTACCAGATGTACCGGATTTACCTCAGCGAAAAAAACCAGCCCAAAGCAGATGAATGCAAAAGTTATTTGTTAGCAAACTATCCCGAATCGGATTATACCAAAATTATTAACGACCCCGATTACGCCAGTAAAGTAGGGGCCAAAAAAAGTGAAGTGGAAGCCTATTACGCTTCCACCTACGAATTGTACGCCTCGAATAAATTCCCGGATGCCCTGAAACATTGCAAAGAAGCCCAGGTAAAATTCGGGAAGAATGATTTTTCGCCACGCTTTGCTTACCTTAAAGCCTTGTGCATTGGCCACACGCAACCTCTGGATTCATTGGAAAGCGCTTTGCGTATTGTTGTTGCAAAATACCCGAAAGACCCCGTTTACGAGCCTGCAAAAGCTATGCTTACTTTAATTGAGAAAAAGAAAAACCCAAACGCCATTGCCCCTAAAGACACTGCACAATTAAAAACTACAGCCGTACAAGACACCTTTAATTTAAACGACAACAGTGATCATTATTGGGTCATTGTTATACCAAACGGGAAAGGCGATATCAACAAAATGGAAAATCAATTGTCTGATTTTCACAACACCTATTACAGCACTTCGGGCATGAACACCATGGCTGTACCCATTGGTTTTTCTACACTTATTACCGTTAAAACATTAAAAAACAAAACCGAGGCCCTGGCTTACCACAACTTAGTATTGTCGAAAAGTGAAGTGTTTGCTAACATACAAAAAGAAAATTGCAGCATGTTTGTCATTACCAGTGAGAACCTTGTTAAGCTGATTAAAAACAAAAACACCGAAGAGTACAAAACCTTCTTCAATAAAAATTACCTCGGACTCAAACAATAATCAATACCGTATTGAATAGTTTAGTTATTTACCCGTTTAACGTTGGAGCTGAGCTATCTTGGTTAAAACCTTCGGGGCACACAGGCTTCTTAAGATTTTTTTACTTGGAAAAAAAGTATATATTAGCACAAGGCACTTTTAGTATCAACCAACACCTCCTTATGCAAAAGTTAGTATTCCCCCTTTTTTTATCCGGCCTTATTGCTTCCTGCAACACGCCGGGCCTGAAGCAGGAAGCAAACGACATTCACAATGCCGTAGAAATAACCGTACTTGGGAAATCAATAGAAACGAAGGATACATTAACTTTTTTAAAAACAAAATACCAGCTCAGCAGCAAATACCCCGCAACTATATTTTCGTTTTACGCCGATTACACCTGTACAGATAGCCTGGGGCATAAACTACATTCAGGAAGTATAAAATTTAATCAGCCCCTTCAGCCCAACCAGAGCCTTGAATACGTTGTGGAAGCCTGTAAAGACAAAACTATGATTGCAGGTTTTGATACCCTTGTAAACAAACTCAACTATACTTTTAAGATTACAGAAATAGATACGGTAGGGCACAACTAATATTAAGTGAAAAGTAAGAAGTTAAAAGTTAAAAGGGTGATTCTCCTATCGATTCAATCTCCTGAGAGTTCCGCGCCTCTGCGTGACACAATAAATGAACCCCAACAAATATCAATTCATCTCTATAAATATCAACCAATATCACTCCAGCTCCGCTTTCTTCACTAATTTCCTCCCGAGCAACGAACTCATTCCTGTTGTAAATAAAACTATACTGATCGAACTCAGGGGCATTAATATAGCCGCAATGACTGGTTCCAGTGCACCTGTTACCGCAAAATACAATCCCACTATGTTGTAAAGTATGGAGAGTACAAAGCTGCCTGCAATTATTTTTTTACCATTGCGGCAATATTGTATAAAATCCTGTAGCTTATACAATTCCTTTCCTTCAAGTATAGCATCGCAGGCCGGCGAAAAATTATTGGTATCATCGCTCACCGCTATTCCTGTATTGCTTTGCATCAGGGCGCCGGCATCATTCAAACCATCTCCCAGCATAATTACTTTTTTACCCCTGCGCTGCAATTGCTTCACATAACTTAATTTGTCTTCCGGTTTTTGATTGAACAGCAGCGTAGTTTTTTCACCAAACAGGTTTTGCAAATAGGTTTTTTCTGCATCATTATCTCCGGATAAAATACTGATGTTGTAGCGGTCTTTAATTGTATTCACCAGGCCTTCAAATCCGTTGCGGTACTTGTTTTGTAAACTAAAGCAGCCTCTTATTTTATTATTTATCACTACATACACCTTTCCTCCTGCCTTGTTTGTTTTGGTATTCGTTCCCGGCACAAATTCTTCGGAACCCAGCTTAACATAATTTCCGTTGATCATTCCTTCCAGGCCCAGCCCATGCAGCTCCCTGAAGTTTTTCACCTTTATTAGCCGGGTCTGTGGTAAATAAATACGAATGGCCTTACTCAAAGGGTGTATGGATTGCGAACACAAGGAATAGATCAGTTGCTGATGTTCAGTATTCAATTCATCCCCTTCATAGTTAATTGTAAAATCGTTGCATTGTGTAATCGTTCCGGTTTTATCCAGCACAATGGTATCTGCTTCCGCCAGCCGTTCAACAACCAATGCGTTTTTAAGGTAGATCCCTCCCTTCTGTAATACCCGCAGCAAATTGCCATTGGTAAAAGTAGCCGATAACAAAAGCGCGCAGGGGCAAGCCACAATCAGCACGGAACTTATAACTTTCCATATTTTCGTAGCATCGTACATACACCAGTAAACAGCACTGATAGCAGCTATACTAAATAAAGCGAACGTAAAATACTTACTCAAAACATGAATGTAAGAAGCCTTTTCTTTTTTGTCTGTGCCCTTCTCCTTTTTGTTCCACAATTGTGTTAAGTAACTTTGCGAAACGTCTTTTATTACCTCCAGCTCCAAAACAGCCCCTGTTTGTTTTCCTCCGGCATAAATAATTTCCCCCAGGGTTTTGCTTACCGGAACAGATTCGCCCGTAACGAAACTATAATCGATGCGGGCCCCGCCCCTGAATAATATAGCATCGGCCGGTACAATTTCGTTGCTGTGGATGATCATGCGTTGCCCTACTCTTAAATCCGATACCGGTAGTTGCACTTCCTTTTCATTTTCAAGCACCGTTACCGCCACTGGAAAATAAGAGGTGTAATCCCTGTCGAAAGAAAGGCTTTGATAGGTCCTGTCCTGGAAAAAACGGCCAATCAACATAAAAAAAACAATCCCGCTCATCGAGTCTAAGTAACCCGCGCCGGTGCCCGAAAAAATTTCGTATACACTGCGCAAAAACGTAATAACGATCGCCAGTGCAATGGGCGCATCAATGTTCAGGAATTTTTGTTTCATGCCTTTCCAGGCCGAAACAAAGAATTCCGTATCACAATAAAATACAACGGGCAGGGCCAACATTAAATTCAGGTAACTGAAATATTCCTTCAAGCCTTTTTCGTTAAAAACACCAAAAGAAAAATAGTCGGGAAAGCTCATCATCATAATGTTTCCGAAACAAAAGCCGGCTATGCCTAATTTGTAGATACTTTGCCGGTCGTACTTTTTTACTTCGTGTGTAGTAATGTCGTGCAGGCTGATGTGCGGCTCATAACCTATTTGCGTGAGCAGTTCTGCAATGCTTTTCAACGAATTTTTTTGCTCATTAAAGACAATTGTAATTTCTTTTTTCAGAAAATTTACCCGTGATGAAATGATACCCGGGTTTAATTGATGTAGTTTTTCAAGCAGCCAGATGCAGGAACTGCAATGCATTTGAGGAAGATAAAACCGAAGGTGGCTTTGCGTATCGCTTCTGAATTCGATTAATTTATGTTTAATTTTCTCATCGTCTAAAAAAGCGAACTTGCCCGGGCGCACGGTTATTTTTTGCGTTAAGCCCGGGTTCTTTTCTAAGCTATAATAGGTACAGAGTTTGTTTTTGTCTAAGAGCTCAAACACTAATCTACAGCCTTCACAACAAAATGTTTTATCATCGGCGGTATACGTTTTTTCCTTACAATCTTCGCCACAATGGTAACAAGTGGTTTCTTCCTTTATCGCTCCGGTTTCCAGCATACCTGCAAAATTAGATTTGAATAAAAGTCAGGCACATGATAATTATCAGTTTTTCCAATGATCTTGCTCAAGGCTCATAGTTTAAAAAAACTGACATTTGTTACGTTAAAAATTTTCGCCGGACAAAAGAGGATAAACGTATTTTTACATCAAAAACACCATGTCAGCAAAACAAGTACACTGCAAAATATCCAATAAGTCTATTCATCACTCTGAAGCGATGCCCGCCGATGTGATCCGTGAGTCGATATTCGAAACCATAAAAAAAGATTTTCCCGATTTCACCAAGGACGATTACATCAGTTTAAAAGAACTGAATAAATATCGGGCCATACACGCCGCCGGGGTGCTCGCCGAAGACAATCCCAACTTAGACAATGCGGAAAAAGAAATCGTAAACAGCATTGAAAAAAACGAATTCATCAGTAAATCGCCTTATGAGCTCAAGGAAAAAACTACCTTGTCTCAATTGCTGGCCGACAAAATTGCCGCGTTTGGGGGAAGCTGGAGGTTCATCCTCTCTTTTATGGTGTTTATTGTTATCTGGATGATCTACAACACGGTCACCAATACTATATTCGATCCTTATCCTTACATCCTGCTTAACCTTATCCTTTCCTGTGTTGCAGCTTTGCAGGCTCCGGTTATTATGATGAGCCAGAACCGCAAGGAAGATAAAGACAGGCAACGCTCGGAGAACGATTACAAAATAAACCTCAAAGCAGAAATTGAAATTCAGCAGTTGCACGAAAAAGTAGATATGCTATTACTTAAAGTTTCTGAACATAATAAAAAATCGAAAGAGTAGCAGATAGTAGCAGGTATATAGTAACAAGTACCTGGTACTTCTCCTGCTGCCAAATACCTGCTACCCTTAAACAAACCCGTATGAATATAAAATTTTTAGGCGCCACCGAAACCGTTACCGGAAGCAGGCATTTAATCATCACCGAAAAAGGAAAACAAGTCTTGTTGGATTGCGGCCTGTATCAAAACAAGGGTTCCGACAATGAAACACTGAACCGGCAACTGGGGCTGAACCCCTCCGAAATTGAAGCCGTTATCCTTTCACACGCTCACATTGACCATTCAGGCAACTTGCCTTATTTAGTTAAGCAGGGCTTTGCCGGAAAAATTTATTGCACCCCTGCAACTTATGATGTATGCGAAATACTATTGGCCGATAGCGCGCACATTCATGAAAACGATATTCAATACCTCAATAAAAAACGCAAGGCACAGGGGCTTGATCCCCTAAAACCTTTATACACTACTAAGGACATGGAGAGGTGCCTGAAACATTTTAAGCCCATTCCTTACGATACCAAATTTACATTGAACGATGAGATCCAGTTTATGTTTACAGATGCCGGCCATATATTGGGAAGTGCGGCGGTAAATATAACGGCCAACGAAGGAGGAAAACTAACCCGGCTTTGTTTTACAGGAGACATAGGCCGTTCACACGATTTATTATTAAAAGCCCCCGAAAAATTTCCACAGGCCGATTATATTATTTGTGAATCCACTTATGGGGATAGGCTACACGAAGACGCCATCGGTGCGGAAACAAGACTGCTCGAAGTAGTAACAAAAACCTGCGTTGAGAAAAAGGGGAAGTTAATTATTCCTGCCTTTAGTCTGGGTCGTACCCAGGAAATTGTGTACACCTTAGACAGGTTGAAAAATGCCGGCTTATTGCCAGATATTAAAGTGTTTGTCGACAGCCCGCTTTCAACCAATGCAACAGACATTATGCGCAGGCATTTATCGGCCTTAAATGAAAAGGTGCAGGAGTATTTAAAAACAGACGAGGACCCCTTTGGTTTCAACAACTTAGTTTACATTAAAGAAGCAGCTGAATCAATGAAACTAAACAGTTACCAGCAGCCCTGCATCATCATTTCTGCTTCGGGTATGATGGAAGCCGGGCGTATTAAACATCACTTACGTAACAACATCTCCGATAAAAAAAACACGGTGCTGATCGTAGGTTATTGTCCACCGGGTTCTTTGGGCCGTAAATTACTGGCCGGGGTGAAAGAAGTAAAAATATTTGGCGAACCCCACAAAGTAGAGGCGGACATTGAAGAAATTGCATCCTATAGTGCCCACGCCGATTACAACGAAATGATGGAATTTTTATCCTGCCAGCAAAAAGATAAAGTAAAACAAGTATTTTTAGTACATGGAGAAGATGGGGCTAAAATAGCCTGGAAGCAGCATTTAAAAGAAAACGGATTTAATAACATTGCGATTCCTGAAAAGGGACAACTGTTTAAGTTGACTTAGTTCATTCGTTTATACACAAGGCAGTTTACCTGCATCCAAACGAATGAACCTCTGAACGAATAAACAAATGAACTTATCCGTATTTATAATTGTCTAAGATGAACAGTGCCGATAAAGCAAAAATAAACACCATGTGGCTGATGCTCGGTATTAGTACCCTGCTCATGGCTATTAAATTTATTGCCTATTTCAGTACCCACTCCAACGCCATATTAACCGATGCGCTCGAATCGATCATCAATGTAGCTGCCGGGACCATGGCCCTGTTCAGTATTTATTACGCCGCCCGCCCCAAAGATGAAAACCATCCTTATGGGCATGGCAAAATAGAATTTCTGTCTGCGGGCTTTGAAGGGGGAATGATTTTTTGTGCCGGCCTCGTAATGATAATAAAAGGGGTATTGGCTTTTTGGAAGCAGGTAGAAATTCATTCATTGGACATTGGTTTATACCTCAGCTCACTGGCCGCGCTGGTAAATTATTTTATGGGAACTTATCTTATAAAAAATGGTAAAAAAAATCATTCCATGTTAATGGTTGCCAATGGCAAACACCTCCTGAGCGATACTTATTCCAGCATAGGTTTAATTATAGGGCTGGCTGTTATTTATTTTACCAAATTAATCTGGCTCGACAATGCAATTACAATTGCCTTTGGTTTGTTGATATTTTATACTGGTTATAAATTATTAAAAGAGTCGGTCAACAACCTGTTGGACGAGGCAGATTATGAAAAATTAAATCACCTGGCAGATGTCTTAAACAAACACAGAAGACCTGCCTGGATTGACATTCACAATTTACGGGTGTTAAAATATGGATCGCGCCTTCATGTTGATTGCCACATTACCCTTCCCTGGTACGAAAATCTCGAAAAATCGCACAGCGAAGTAAGCCGTGTTGAAGAACTGTTGAAACAAAACTCACAAAATGAAATCGAATTTTTTATCCACGCCGATCCTTGTTTACCTTTGTCCTGCCCAATTTGCACTATACAAGACTGTACTGTCAGAAAAGAAAAATTTGTAAAACAATTGAACTGGACAATAGAAAACATGTTGCCCGATAAAAAACATTCTTTATAATTTAATTTATGGGAAAAAAGTTAATCGATATAGAAAAAGAAAAGTTTTCAGCTTTATTTAATCATGCTACAATTGGTATTGTTGTAACCAATCAGACAGGAGAAATTATTATGGTCAACAGCCAGGCCGAAAAACAGTTTGGTTACAGGGCAGAAGAATTAATCCATCAAAAAATTGAAATATTAATTCCCGATGAGTTGAAGCAGCAGCATGTGCAGCACCGCAGCGGGTATCACCAGCGCCCGGTGAACAGGCCAATGGGGACCAACATAGAATTAAGGGGGAGAAAAAAAGACAACAGCACCTTTCCGGTTGAAATTAGTTTAAGCCATTTTAAAGAAAACGACACCACCATTGTAATTGGCTTTGTAATTGACATCACCGAAAGGGTTCAGCAACAGGATAAAATCAAACAACTCAACATCAACCTCGAACGAAAAGTATATGAGCGCACCCAGATACTCCAGGAAGCTTTAATGGAACTTGAGCGCTCAAAAGAAGAATTAAGTGCCGCCCTTGAAAAAGAAAAAGAACTGAACGATATGAAATCCCGTTTCGTTTCTATGGCTTCGCATGAATTCCGTACACCTTTAAGTACCATCCTTTCGTCGGTTTCCCTGATCAACAAATACAAAACCAGTGAAGAGGAAGATAAAAGAGACAAGCATGTGCAACGCATTAAATTAGCTGTAAACAACCTCACTCTTATTCTCGACGATTTTCTTTCCATTGGCAAATTAGAAGAAGGGAAAGTCGCCGCTAATTATTCGGAATTTGAATTGGATCACCTGATTCGGGAAGCAGATGCAGAGTTTCAGGGAATATTAAAACCGGGGCAAAACATTGTTCATCAGCACAAAGGGAAAAAAGAAGTTTGTCTGGATAAACATTTTGTAAAAAACATATTGATCAACCTTGTTTCCAACGCCATAAAATTTTCTCCCGAAAATAAAAATATTCACATCATTACAAATGTTGACGATGCTGCTATTACACTTGCTGTAAAAGACCAGGGCATTGGTATTTCAGATGAGGACCAGAAACATTTGTTCGAACGTTTTTTCAGGGCTAAAAATGCCACCAATGTACAAGGCACAGGCCTGGGCTTGTATATCGTTACCAAGTATGTGGACCTGATGAATGGGAAAATTGATTTTGAAAGCAGATTAGATGAAGGAACAACATTTAACATAACATTGCCCATAATAAAAATATGACCGGGCATCCGAAATCACCCTTTTAACTTTTGACTTATTAATTTTAACTTAATACTATGAACACCATTCTTATCATTGAAGACAACACTGAAGTAAGAGAAAACACCGCCGAAATTCTTGAGCTGGCGAATTACAAAGTTTTAAGCGCCGAAAACGGAAAAATAGGCGTTGAACTTGCTCAGCAAAACAAACCCGATTTAATTATATGCGATGTGATGATGCCCGTACTTGATGGCTACGGCGTGCTGCACCTGCTCGGTAAAAACCAAAACACTTCTTCCATTCCTTTCATTTTCCTTACAGCTAAATCGGAACGATCGGATTTTAGAAAAGGAATGGAGATGGGCGCCGACGATTATATTACCAAACCATTTGACGACATTGAATTGTTGAATGCCGTTGAAAGCCGTTTGAAAAAAGCAGAGACCCTTCGCAGCGAGTTTACAAAAAGTCCGGAAGGCCTGAATAAATTTTTTGATGAGGTACGTGGTTTCGAAGACCTGAAAAAATTATCGCAGGACCGGAAAATAAAAAAGTACAAAAAGAAGGAAATGATTTTCAGTGAAGGGACGCACCCGGTAGGCTTGTACTTTTTAAACAAAGGAAAAGTAAAAACATTTAAAACACATGAACTCGGAAAAGAGCTGATTACAGGCTTGTACAAAGAAGGGGACTTTTTTGGTTACTTAGCCCTGCTCGAAGAAAATTACCATGCCGAAACAGCAGAAGTATTAGAAGATGCCGAAATTACCATCCTGCCCAAAGAGGATTTTTTTATGCTCATACACGGCAACCCAAACGTGATGAAAAAATTTATAAAAGTACTTTCCGATAACATCAGCGATAAAGAAGAGCAATTGGTTAAACTCGCTTATAGCAGTGTAAGAAAAAGAGTGGCCGAAGCTTTGTTGTTGTTGCAAAAACGTTACCACGAAAACAACAAAGACCAGTTCACCATTTCTTTTTCGCGCGAAGATCTTGCCAATATAGTGGGTACCGCTACCGAATCGTTGATCAGGACCCTGAGTGATTTTAAACAGGAAAAAATGATTGATATTAAGGGAAGTAACATTACCATATTGAATGCCGAAAAACTTTTAAAGCTGAAGAACTAAGCTATACGTTATACCACTTAAATTTAAACAGGCGTTCAACTATTCATACTATCACAACAATTGAGCCCCCTCAGGGGCTATACTTTATAACGTTTTTTGTTTTCCCCGGAAAGCCCTTTTAAGCTATACTTGCCACAACTATTTGTTATAACAATTGAAAGAGTTGTTGTGATGAATTGGCGCCTGTTCCTTGCTGTTTATTTTCTCCTCCCGCATTAAACAGGTATACCAACAATACGTATATAAATTCATCCGGATGAATTTAAAAACCAAATTATCTACCTATGAAAAAACCATTCTTATTGTTGCCCTTGTTTTTTTGTGTATTCATACTTCACAGCACAACAAAAGCACAATCTCCAACGGCTCCAAATTTTACCATTCCCGACATTAACCTGAATCACAGCAATTGGGATTTATATACCCTTTTAGCGCAGGGCAAAACAGTGATCATTGATCTTTCGGCCCCCTGGTGCGCTGCCTGTTGGAGCCAACACCGCTCTGGTAAATTACAACAGCTCTATGAACATTATGGCCCCAATGGTACACTGTTCCCCGATAAAATAGCTGTGTTTATGATCAATACAGACCCCGGTGATTCATTTGGTGATGAATGGAAAACAGGAATTACTTATCCCATATTGCAGGCTACCCAGGCGCAGGTGCAATCGATCGAGGCGGCTTATCAATATTTTGCCCTGCCTGCTTACCTTGTAATATGCCCCGATAAATCCTGGACTTCTTCCTTCCTTGATGATGAAAATACACTGGTGGGTATCATAAACTCATCCTGCCCTTTTAGCCGGCAATTAATAGATGCAGCTCCCGGAATGTGTTATTCAACAACTGCCTGTGGTACTTCCTTTAGTCCTAAAATCACCCTCAGCAATTGTGGCCACACCACACTAAATTCCTGTATTATTAATTATAGCATAGACAATGGCACTATACAAACCTACAACTGGTCGGGTACACTGGCTTCCGGAAATACGGCTGATGTTGACCTGCCGGCTTACACCCTTATAGGTAGCGGCAACCATGCACTTCATGTAAACACCTCTTTGCCAAACGGATATGGAAAGCAGTAACGATGCAAAGACTTTTGGTTTTTTTAACCTTCCTTCCGCATCAGCACCATTGCCTTATTCTGAAGGTTTTGAAATGCAGTCCTTCCCTCCCAACGGATGCACCCTTCTAAACCCAGACAACGATGAAACCTGGAAAAAAGTATTGTACAGCCCCATTGGCGGCTTTGGGAATTCATCCTCTTGTCTGTATTATCCCGGGGTCAACAACCCTATAATACTTGAAAAAGATTATTTTATGTTGCCACCCTTAGACTTTTCAACTGTGGCCCAGCCTGCATTAAGTTTCGACCTTGCTTACAACACCGGTGGTTGGGGCAGTAGCCAGACCTTGGAAGTGCTTGTTTCTTCCGATTGTGGCAACTCGTGGACAACCGTATACAACAAGTCTGATTCGGCACTTATTACCAGCTCACAAGCCATTAATGTGTTTGAAGACTTTGTACCGGAGGCATACGAATGGAGAAAAGAAGTTGTTGATGTAAGTGCTTTTACGGGGCAAAATGAAGTGTTGGTACAATTTAAAATTACCAATGGGTATTCAAGTTATTTGTTTATTGATAACATTCATATTTCTCAAAATACCTTTTCTGTTTCGGATGCCTTCACTAACAATTCGATAAAAGTATTTCCCAATCCTGCAAATGAGTTGGTACAATTGTCTGTTGAATCCGATCAATCACAATCAACAACAATAACTATTTACAACTCAACCGGGAGCATGGTAAATAAAAACGCATATACATTACAAACAGGTAAGCAAACCATTCAACTGAATACAGAAGCCCTTGCTGCAGGTATATACCTGATAGAACTAAAAAAAGAAAACCGGCAAAGCAGTACTGCAAAGTTATCTGTTGCGCATTAACACCGTGCATGCACTGAATTGATTTTAAAAACAATAGATATAAGGGCTTAATCACAACAATGATAAGCGCTGCTTTAATGGGACACAAAAAAAATATTGTCAATCAATCAAAGCCGAATAACAGCTTTTGTTCAGTCCGGATTGCTTTCGGGGTTTTTTTATGCTTTTTCTCTTTTCCAGTACACGCCCAATGGACCTGGATGAAGGGAGGAGGGAATAACATTGCCGTCAATAACACAATGGTTACCGGTACCATGGGAGTTCCCTCCATAGCCAATACACCCTCCTTGAATTATGCTGCTGTACAATGGAACGATGCTCAGGGAAATTTATGGATTTATGGGAGTAATGATGTGTTTAATTCCGTTTACTATTCCTATTTATGGAAATACAATCCCACAACCAATATGTGGACATTAATACACGGTTCGCCCAGCCCAATCCCTGTATACGGAACACAGGGTGTCCCTTCAGCTACAAATTCGCCGGGTAAGTTTAGTCATGGTGCTGCCAGTTGGGTAGACAACAATGGTGATTTATGGTTGTTGGGTGGATATAAGAAAGATTATATGTGGCGCTATAGTATTGTAACAAATGAATGGACCTGGGTATCAGGAGGGAGTCTGTTTGCCATACCAATTTATGGAGTACAAAATGTTCTTTCAAATACCAACACACCCGGTTACCGTTGTGAGGTAAAAAGTTGCTGGACCGATGTCTCCGGAAATTTCTGGTTGATGGGTGGTGGCCAGGGAAGCACATCCTTCAGCGATGTATGGATGTACGATACAGGTGTGTTCCAATGGGTCTGGAAAGGAGGAGTCGTTCAGCAGTTCAACTACAGCCCAACTTATGGGGTGAAGGGAATGCCTTCTCTTGCCAATGACCCCGGTCGCAGGCAGATCCATAATTTATGGAAAGATCCCTCTGGTGCAGTTTATTTTTTCGGAGGATGCAACTCAACTATTTATGCTGACCTCTGGAAATACGACCCGGTGAGTAATTTATTTACCTGGGTAAGCGGAGACAATACAATAAATAATTCACAAGGAAATTATGGTACCCGCTGTGTGCCTTCTGTTGATAATTTCCCTCCCTGCCGGGGAGAGAACAGGTGTTCTGTTACCGACCATTGCGGCAACTTCTGGATGTTTGGGGGCAGCCTCAACCCTTATACCGGGTACAATTGCCTGAATGACCTCTGGAAATATAAACCGTCTACCAATGAATGGACCTGGGTGAGTGGAAACAATACCCCCAATAGTAGCGGTAATTATGGGCAGATGGGAGTAGCTTCACCTGCGAACATGCCTCCTGCGAATTTTGGAGGGGCGGCTATTCTCAATAAAGGGATGTATATGTTTGGAGGAACCGGCAACACAGGTGGGGCAGGGGCTGAAAACAACAACATCTGGCGGTATGCGCCCGCTCCAACCGCTGCATTTACCTATATCCAGAATGTGGGTGTTTGTGGATTGAAGTTTAGCGATCAGAGTACCCCGGAATGCGGGGGTGACCTTCAATACTGGCATTGGGATTTTGGCGACAGCTCAGGCTCCACTCTTCAAAACCCCGTTCACCAATATGCCACCATTGGTACCTATACCGTTACACTGATCGTCAGCAATTGTCTGGCCATTACCGATACCTTTCAGCAGGTAATAAGCACCACTTCCAACTTTAGTTCCACAACCAGCAGCAGCCCCAGTTCCTGTATCACCGCAACCGGCACTGCCAGTGTATATGTGCAGGGCAGTGCCGGCTACACTTATTCCTGGAGCCCCACTGGCGGAATGGTCTCAACTGCTACCAACCTTAATGCAGGAATTTATGTAGTTACCATCACCGATACAAGCAATCATTGTTTTGTTAACGATACCATTCTTGTGGGCCAGGCAAGCTCGCTTGCAGCCAGTATTCAAAGCAACAGCCCTGCTGTATGCGCCTCACCAGGCACAGCTGTGATTGTTGCAAACGGAGGAAGTGCACCTTATACATACAGCTGGTCGCCTGTTGGCGGAACCTCCAATACAGCCACACTTCCCGCAGGAAACTATACTGCTACTATAACAGACAACAACAATTGTACTGATACAATACATATTCAGATTACAACACAAACCGATAGCGTAAAAATCAGTATTCAAAGCATCGACTCCACTATATGCGACAGCCCGGGTAGTGCTACTGTTACGGCAAATGGGGGCACTGCACCCTATACTTATAACTGGGCACCGGTTGGAGGCAGCAATAACACAGCCGCTCTTCCGGTTGGAACATATACAGCGACCCTTACTGATGCCAAAGGCTGCAAAGATTCAATACTGGTACAGGTACCTTATCAAACAGTTACTTTAGACATTAGCACCAGCTCCAGTCTGGTTTCCTGTGCAGGAAAAAATGACGGGACCATCAGTGTAAATGTTAACAATGGAGTACCGCCTTATAGCTATGTCTGGACACCTGCTGTCGGAACTACAGCTACGCTTACCGGGCTTCCCCCCGGAACTTATCATTTAATGGTGCACGATGCGGGCTGGTGCCTTACCCAAACCGATATCACCATTCTTGAATCCCCGGCTGTTCAATTACAGCTTGCACTCAGCCCTGCTTCCATTTGCGCCGGAGATTCTGCCATAGCCACAGCCAGTGCAAGTGGCGGAAGCGGTAGTTTTAATTACACCTGGCCTCCTAATCCGCAAACCGGTGCAAGTGTTCAAGTCCATCCGGCTTCTTCCACAACCTATACCTGTGTGGTTAAAGATACTTCGGGTTGTACAGATACTGCAAGTGTCTTGCTGAAAGTTAATCCAATTCCCAAGGCAGACTTCGGTGGCTCAGGAAAAGCCTGTGCAACCCACCCGCTTGAATTCTCCGATCTTTCAACTATCAATCCCGGAGCAATCAGCAGCTGGACCTGGGATTTTGGTGATGGGCATACTTCTGATTTACAGAACCCTTTACATACATACAATACCCCTGGTTCATACAACGTATCGTTAACAGTTGTATCTTCTGCCGGTTGTAGCAACACTTCAACCCAAAACGCTTTTGTTACGGCATACCTCCCGCCGCTAAGCGACTTCAGTTTTAGTGACAATAACAATGGCGGGTTTAATTTTACGGATCTTTCTACCGGCGCATTACAATGGAGCTGGAATTTTGGCGACGGAAATTTCTCTGCTTTACAAAACCCTTCACATGACTATAGCACTACACAATCTGCTATTTATTCCCTTGTCACCTTAGTTGTTTCTGACCAACAGGGGCTTTGTACCGACTCCAGTACCCGGCAAGTAATTTTACACGAATACACTTTGTACGTGCCCAATAGTTTTAGTCCCAATGGCGATGGACTGAATGATGTTTTCCTTCCGAAAGGAACAGGTATAAAAGAATGGGAATTAATCCTGTATGACCGATGGGGGATGGAGCTATTTACAAGTAAGGATTTAAATACAGGTTGGGATGCCACCTTTAAAGGGAAAAAAGTACAGGAAGACACTTATGTCTATGTAATCCATGCAACTGAATTCAGAGGCACACAGCACCAGCTTTCAGGAATTGTTAATGTTGTAAAGTAAAAATGAAATGAAATCAAAAGGAAGATATATGTTTATTGCTGCTTTAATCTTATCAGAAATAATGGTGAGTCAGAATGTCCGGAGGTTTTACCAGAACGGGAAATGCGGATATAAAAATTTTGTTTCAGGTAAAATTATTGCGACTGCAACCTACGAAGCCGGCAGCGAAATGACCAATGGTTATGCCCTGGTGCTGGTGGCCAACAAAAGAGGCTACATAGACAGTACAGGTAAAACAATTATTGCACCTCAATATGATGATGCAGGATTGTTTTGCGAAGGCCTTGCAAAAGTAGCACTCAATGGCCGTTACGGGTTTATAAATACCCTGGGAGAAATTATTATTCCCCTGAAATATGAACTCGCAGATGATTTTCAGGACGGGCTGGCCAGGGTTAAATTAAATGGCCGGTTTGGGTTCATTCGGAAAGATGGGTCCTTAGCCATTGAAATAAAATACACGTTTGCTCAAAATTTTGCAGAGCATTTGGCCGCTGTTTGTGAAAACGGAAAATGGGGCTTTGTGAATACAACAGGAATTTTTGTAATTGAAGCGAAATACGATTCCGCCAACAGCTTTAATAAAGGAGAAGCCCTGGTGAGTAAAAAGAGGAAGCTTTTTATGATTAATCACAAAGGAAAAAAATTAAGGGCCATCGAAGAGGAAAGTGAAGAAGAAAGAGAAAGCGGGGGAAAATAAATTAAGCATGAAAACTTCTTTTTTCTTTCAATAATACTACAAGAGATTGATTTGTTCGTTTGCTTTTCAGCCAAAGCAGGCACCAGGAACGCAGAGATAAATTAATGCCTGCACTATCATCCGCCACTATTTTTTGTATTTCCTCCTCTGCAGTTTTAATCAGGTGAAGTTGTTTGTTTTTTTCATTCAGGCCGGGAGTCGCCGCTTTGTTAAATAAATGCAACAATGCTTTTTCAAGCCCGGTTATCTTACCTCTTTTGCGAAGGTGGTAATGAGTAGATTTACAGGTACTCGGCAGCAGATAAAATTGTTTTAATTCATAATAAACAAAAAGCTTTAAAACAAGGGCGCGGTCATATATATCGGGCCTTGGATTGGTTTTTTTGTCTTTAAGTATTTTGTTGATGCAACGCAAAGCCTGTTGAAAATCCCCCCTGTAGAAATGAACATAGAAGTAAGAAATATAAAAAAAGCAGGCTTCCTGGTACTGGTACTTATCAACAAGCGGCTGAATGATTTTGCCCAGCTGAAACGCTTCCTCAATCTCATGTTCAGCCAACACATAAAGCAGCAAACTTAATTTATACCTGATACTAATTTCATATAAGTAAGGGTTCCTGAATTTTTCAGGTATGCTCTCAATAAATGCATCAAATTTCGGATGCGTTGCAATTACTTCCTCCCTTTTCTTCAGTATCATAAGTGCACTTGTGTACCTCCACAATAACAACAGGTACAATTCGGTACAGGCCCTTTTATCTTTAAAAGTTGATTCAACTAATTTTATGGCCCTTGCAATTGTTGAGCAGGCCATTTCAAGGTATTTTTCCGAACCACTGAGGTTAAATTGTTTCAGGTAAATCTTCCCTTTTAAATCGTATACCTGTATTTGGGCCAATGGGCTTATGTACGCGTTTTTATTTATGAACAAAGGGTGTTGTAAAATGGTTTCCAGTTCCTGCTGTTCTTCACTTCCCGGTTTTAATCCTGTTTGCAGGCCTTCCTGAGCCATTAAATTTCTTATTTCAATTGTGTTGTTCTGCCAGGTAGCATTTCTTAATTCATCCGCATACTCCTTTTTTAAATACTCCTTAAAATAAGACTCATTGTTAAGGCGTGGGATGAGTGAAAATTTCCAGGCTTGAAAAATGGACTGATACAGAAAACGGTAATTTTCCTTTGCCAGTTTTTCGGCTTTCACAATAATTTTAAGGGCTTGTTCCTTCAGGTTTTTCGAACGCAGCACTTCCGCTTGTGTAAGATAGCTGTTCAGGCGGGTGTCAATCGAATACTCTTTGTAATGTGCTTCAAGAAAGGTTAAAATACTTTCGTACAGGTATTTTTTTGTTTGTTTAATGTTGCGTGTTTTATAAACTTTGAAAACCTGCTCTATCAATTTCTTCTCATTGTACTCCGGGGCATCATTTATTTTATTGAACAAAAAAATATAGAAAGTAGAGTTTGCATCTTTGCCTGCAAACAATTTAAAAAGTCTTTTTTCATGGCTGCTTAATGATTTAATCAGCTTGTACAAATCATTGGATGCTGTCTTCATAAAGTATTCATTGGCTTGCAAAACAACGGGGAATAGCAATTATAGGCCAAAAGGCAGGATAAGAAAAATTTAATCTACCAACTTACCGGCAATTTTAAGGTGAACTATTAAACAAATAAACAGGTTCTGATCGTCCTTGCTATCCTGTCGTACATCTAATACCCGAAGCATCCGAATATAAAAATGCTTATTTTTAGCGTTCTATGCAAGTTACAGGTCACGATATAGCCGATCTCAAAAAAAAGGAGCGCTACCTCGGGGTGATCAATACCTTTGCGCGCCTACTGATTGAAGCCGAAACAGTTGAAGAAATTGTTTGGTCGCTTGCAAAAAATGCCATTGGGGAGTTGGGTTATGTGGATTGTGTGATTTACCTGTTTGATGAGCAAAGGCAGGTGCTGGTTCAGAAAGCTGCTCACGGCCCTAAAAATCCTGTTGACCTTACCATTTTAAATCCTATTGAAATAAAAGTGGGACAGGGCATTGCCGGTTATGTAGCCGCTACCGGTATTGGTGAAATAGTTGGAGATACAAGTAAAGATGCCAGGTACATTGCGGATGATGATACAAGGCTATCAGAGATTGCCGTTCCGATTATACACAACAAAAAAGTAATTGGTGTTATAGACTCCGAGCATCCCGATAAAAATTTTTACCCGCCCGATGATTTACAGATTTTAACCACCATTGCTTCGATGACGGCTACAAAGCTGGTGCAATCGAAATACAACGAAGAGTTAAAAACATTTCAGGGTAAACTACAATTATTGGTTGAGCAAAGAACCAATGAACTTGAACAAACCCTGCTTGCATTAAAAAAACAAAAAAAAGAAATTACCGATAGTATTTATTACGCTAAAAGAATACAGGCCGCTATTTTACCCTCCAACAGGATTATAAAAACTTTTTTAAAACAATCGTTTATTTATTACCAGCCCAAAGACATTATTGCCGGTGATTTTTATTGGATAGAAAAGGCCGGTGACCAGATTTTATTCGCCGTTGCCGATTGCACAGGCCACGGGGTTCCGGGTGCAATGGTGAGTGTAGTTTGCCACGAAGCGCTGAACAGGGTTGTAAAAGAAATTAAACTATACCAGCCCGATGAAATTTTAAACCGGGTAAGGCAAATGGTGATTGAAACCTTTGAAAAAAGTGAAGAGGAAGTCAGCGATGGAATGGACATTGCCTTGTGCAGCCTGAATTATAGAACAAACAAATTACAATACGCAGGCGCCAACAATCCAATTTACATCATAAGAAACGGAAAACTTATTGAAATAAAAGCCAACAAACAACCCATTGGTAAATATGCCGAATTAAAAAACTTTACCAACCATAGCTTTGATATAGAAATAGGCGATAGTATTTATTTGTTTACCGATGGTTTTGCCGATCAGTTTGGCGGTGATAAAGGCAAAAAATTCAAGTACAAAGCCTTTAAAAAATTAATCCTCTCCATTCAGCATCAATCCATCGAAGAGCAGGAAAAAAGTATGACCAAAGCTTTTAATACCTGGAAAGGCTGCTTAGAGCAAATTGACGATGTGTGTGTGATGGGGATTCGGTTTTAAGTTAAAAGAAATAAGTTAAAATTTAAAAGAGTCTCTCCATCCATTGTGAAAATTACTTTATTGCAATGCCCGTCTTTTACTGTTTCCAAAAAATTCCGAACGAATTGTTACCTGAAAAATCACAAAATTTGTACTTTGCCTATACTGTTTATTAATGTACGCAAATTATAATTATTTGTTTATTATAGTAAACTTTATTAAAATACACACTTGTTTTTGCCTCCCTGCTTTTTGGTTTGTGACAGGAATAATTTTGAATTAGAAATATATAGTGGTTATTGGTTTGAACAAAATAAATATCTTTGTATGTAATAACATACATTATGAAAAGTCGGAAAACAGTGTTACTGCCGTCCACCCAGAAAATTTTGAAAGAGCTGGGAGAGAACCTTAAGTTAGCCCGGTTGCGAAGGAAATTAAGGGCGGAGCAGGTTGCTGAACGTGCGGGCATAAGCCGTGCAACTTTGTGGAATGTAGAAAAAGGGGCACCCAGTGTGGCCATGGGAATTTATTGCCAGGTGTTATTTGTACTCGGTTTGGACAAGGATTTGCTAAAGGTAGCTGCCGATGATGTATTAGGAAGGAAATTACAGGATGCCGAATTGCTGCCCAAAGAAAGGGCGCCTAAAAGAAAATTAAAATGAGCGCTAAGAAAGACATATCAGTGTATGCACATTGGGAAGGGCTAAAAGAACCTGTTCTCATGGGTGTTCTTTCTGCTGTTCCTGCAAAAGGAAAAGAGGTTTTTTCTTTTGAGTATACAAAAGAATGGCTGCAAACGGGGTTCATTCATACACTTGATCCTGATTTACAATTGTATTCGGGCCGTTATTTCCCACGCAATGACAAACCAAACTTCGGTATGTTTCTCGATTCCTGCCCTGATCGCTGGGGCCGTATGCTAATGGACAGAAGGGAAGCTGCCCTGGCTCGTAAGGAGAAACGCAGTACAAAAAACTTACTGGAATCAGACTACCTGCTTGGGGTTTACGACGGTCATCGCATGGGTGCATTGCGTTATAAGACGAGTACGGATGAAAATTTCCAGAACGATGATAAAGCAATGGCAGCCCCTCCCTGGACCTCTCTGCGTGAGTTGGAAGAAGCCAGCAAAAAGTTTGAGGAAGACAATATTGAAGCCAGGGATTACCTGAAATGGATCAACTTACTGATTGCCCCGGGATCTTCTTTAGGCGGGGCAAGGCCTAAAGCAAGCGTTTTGGACCCAAAGAATAATTTATGGATTGCCAAATTTCCAAGCATAAAAGATGAAAAAAATATAGGTGCCTGGGAAATGGTAGCCAACCAGCTTGCTGGAAAAGCCGGCTTAAATAGTGCTGAAGGAGTTATAAAAAAGTTCAATAGTAATTACCACACTTACCTCACCAAAAGATTCGACAGAACTGCAAAAGGTGTAAGAATCCATTTTGCTTCGGCCATGACCCTGCTGGGCTATACCGATGGGGCTGGACACGATACAGGAGTGAGTTACCTGGAATTAGCGGAATTCCTGATGCAACAGGGAGCCGATGTAAATACCGATCTGGAAGAACTCTGGAGAAGAATAGTATTTAATATCTGCATAAAAAACACCGATGATCATTTGCGCAATCATGGATTCCTGCTTACTCAAAACGGCTGGAAGCTTTCCCCTGCTTACGACCTCAATCCCAATGAATTTGGAACAGGCCTGAGTTTAAATATTTCGGAAAAAGACAATGCCCTCGATTTAGACTTAGCCCTGAGTGTAACAGACTATTTTAGGGTAAATAAAACAAAAGCAAAAAAAATTATTGATAAAACAAAAAAAGCGCTTACCGAATGGCGTAACGTGGCTAAAAGCATTGGAATTTCGAAAGCCGAGCAGGACAGGATGACTAAGGCATTTGAATGAAAAAGAATTCTAATTAAGAATTACAACGATTCTTTTAACTTCTTCCTGAAAGGCCATTAAATCTAAATTCACCAATTTTTGCCGGAAATTTTGTGATTCACAATTTTTGTTTATTTTTGTCCTCCCAAAAGGAGCTGGTACCTTAGCTCAGTTGGTAGAGCAAAGGACTGAAAATCCTTGTGTCCCTGGTTCGATTCCTGGAGGTACCACTTAAAAAAAATCCTGAAAGCCTTGTAAACACTGATTTACAAGGCT
>JAHEYF010000191.1 GCA_023251755.1 Bacteroidota bacterium | reverse complement strand
ACCATTAGCACCAATACTTTGTGGGACGACAAAGTGTATATAGGCGACAACGTAATTGTTACTGTTGCTTCAGGTGTTACCCTGGATATAACCAATGTAGACGTTATTTTTGGTTCGGATGCAGGTATTGATTTTAAAAACGGGGCCATTTTAAGAGCCAACAATTCGGTGTTCAGGCCCTGCGATATGAATGCCGTATGGAGAGGCCTTGCCTTTTATACCTCTAATTCAATTGCGCCACTGGGCTTAATTAATGAGTGTACATTCAAAAACGCGAAAACGGCTATTGAAGCCCTGGGAACTTCCTCAACAACTTTACTTTCATTAGACCTGAGAATTACCAATAACCTGTTTGCCGATTGTCAGAGAGGTATAGGCTTCAACTATGTAGACTTTAAACGTTCGATAACCGGCAACACGTATATGCTCGAAAACAAAGTCCTGCCTTTCAGTTCAATTAATACAGGATCGATAAACCCACCTAAAACTACTGCCCCTACTAATCAGAACGATTATTACGGGCTGTTTTCGAACTATACTACGTTTCATGATATGATCGGGCAAAACGATTTTGTAATGACAAGTGACCAGACCACCGGCGATCAAATGTCGTATGGAATATCGCTGTACAATTCAAGCAACCCTGTTATTGCTTCAAATAAATTAACAGACTTTAGTTACAGCATTACTGCAAATACAACAAATGGTGTATCCATTGAAGAGAACACTGTAGAATGGACCAACCTGTACAAAAAAGTAATACCGGGCCAATATAAATTTCATATTACCACTTATTACGGGCAGAATATTTTGATAAAAGGGAACAGGTTATACAGCGCCAACCTGATCAATACCAATCCCGGAACAATACAATTAGACGGTGGTACAAATGGCCCCAGCACACCAACCTGGAAAAGTTGTGGTATTGGAATCGTAACCTGTAACAATGTTGTAATAAAACAAAATGAAATAATTGGAATAGAAACAGGTATATCCGCCATTGGCACTAACCCTGCTTCAACTGTTTCAAAAAACATGTTTATTTCAGAAAATGAAATTAAAAAAGCCTGGTACTACGGAATTTATTTCAGAAGCTACGAAAACATAGACATAAGTTGCAATACAATTGATATGGAACTAAAAACAGGAAGAGATGCAACCGGTATTGGCTATTTCAACTTTAGTGTTGATGGAATTAATTATGTTCACCCTGTTAATGTTGGCATACGCAGCAATTGTGTACTGAACACCAAAAATGCTGTATACTGTTACAATATACCTGCGGCAGGTACCACAAATATTCCTAAGATATACAACAACTTCTGCTACAACTACACGCGTGTAGGCTTCGAAAACAATGGCTTCACCAAAGTAAGCACAAGCAGTCCTTATGATTTGAACAGGAACAGTTTTGTGAGCAACAACTCTCTTTCCGGCCTGGCTGATATTATTACAGATGTCCCTCATCCCTTGTTTGGCGACTACAATTACGGTGTGCAAAACGTAAGCGGCAGTGGCAGTATTACATTAAACAATGGCACCAACGGCAATTCAACTGCTTCCTGTGCCATGCAGAGTTCTACCAATGCAAACAGTTTAAATGCCACACAAATTTGTGATTATTTTTACCCCGCTCAGTCCAGCTGGACTCCAAATGGAAAAGTAAGCGACTGGCAATATGTAGGGCTTGATCCTTCAGAAACAATCGGACAACCATTTGATTTATCAGACCCTGTTTATGGTTCAGTTACAAGTATTGAGAGCGTTTTACAAAAAATGTTTGACATGTACCCTGTTCCAACAAAAGACAAGGTAACCATCGCCTACAACCTTGAAAAAACAGACAATGCCTTTCTC
The DNA here is from genome assembly GCA_023251755.1 of Bacteroidota bacterium. Lineage (GTDB taxonomy): Bacteria > Bacteroidota > Bacteroidia > B-17B0 > Aurantibacillaceae > JAHEYF01. Next base: position 2,954 of record JAHEYF010000191.1, on the reverse strand, counting down.
GAAATTATTGATATTCAGGGAAGATTGTTAAAAACTGTTCCTTTGACGTTCGAACACAGCACTGTTGATGTGAACGTTTCAGAATTAAACAACGGGGTTTATATTGTGCGAATGATAAATGAAGGTAAAACCGCTTATTACTCCAAACTCGTTAAACAGTAATAGCTATAGATTTAAGTAATTAAACAACCGGATTGCCTTATTAACAGGGGCAATCCGGTTGTTTTGTTTACAGACACCTTGTTGGTAAAAGCCCTGTACAGAAATAAAGAAACACATTGAACGAACTCAACTTTTCAACACTACTGACGGTATTGAACGTTTAAGAAAAGAATAAAAAGGATAAGTAATACAGAAGCGAAGGTTGCTGCGAAACTGAGCCATTGCATACGTTCTTTGTTCATAGGCTCTTTTGCTTTGCCCCGGATTATTTTAATTAATACAACCAATTCTTTACGGAAAATAACCCCCACTATTAAATAAGGAATAACCATTAAAAATAAAATTCCCTTATTTAAACCACGAACAATAGAATGGGAATTGTTTTCGAGGGAGCTTTCAGCCGCAGCTTTACACATGGCGCACTGGGCACTGACATCAATGCTGAATACAAACAGCAATACTGCAACAAAAAGGAACAGATATGTAGATTTTAGTTTCAATTTTCAATCTGCTAATGGGTGTAAAACGGCGAGATCATTAAATAAACAACAACACCCGTAATGGTCACATACAACCATACCGGGTAACTGAAACGAACTAATTTACGGTGACGGATCACATCGTTTTTTAATCCGTAATAAAAACTCATGAGCACCATTGGCAATACTATTGCAGCCAGTACAATGTGTGTAAGCAATATAAATAAATACACGGGTCGCAGGCTATTGCCTGTTGGATAACTTGTTTCCTGCGCCATCCAGTGGTAAGTGATGTAACAGATTAAAAACAAAGAAGACAAAACAAAAGCGGTGAGGTTGATTTTTTTATGCAACTGAATGTTTTTCTTTTTAATGGCCATTAATGAAGCAATGAGCAGTATACTGCATGTACCGTTAATAAAGGCATTGAGCAAAGGCAATTTGTACACAAAAGCAGGAATGATTGCGGGTACCGGCAATATTTTTTTATTTAAAATTACAACGGCTGCAAAAACAACTATAGATAAGGCCAATACAACCCGGAACACTGTTTTGTCGTTTGTCATTTTTTATCTTCTGTTTTTAAAATGGATATGTCTTTTATTAATTTGTTTACCTGCAGACTATCTGTACCGTCGTATATACCACGCAGGCGGCGTTGTTTGTCTATCAGTAAAAAAGTTTCGCTGTGTAAAAAACCTTCTTCACTTCCATCGTCCTGCAAAGCATTTACCAAATAACTGTTTTTAGCCAGGTCATATATCTTTTTCTTTTCACCGGTAAGCAGGTGCCATTTATTTTTTAGGGCTCCGTATTTTTTTCCGTATTCCGCCAGCACCTCAACCGTATCGTGCATGGGGTTAACGGTGTGTGATAAAAGAATAACATCGGAAAATTTTTCACAGGAGTCCTGCACACGGGTAAGTTGTGTACTCATGACCGGGCATATACTCTGGCAGGTGGCGAAAAAGAAATCGGCTATGTAAATTTTCCCTTCTGTGGTTTTTTGAGAAATGCTATCCCCAAACTGGTTTACAAAAACGAAATCGGCGATAGTATGATAAACAGTATCACTCTCGTTTTTCGCCAGGTTTTTTTCGCCGTAAACCGGAAGCAACAATTGTTCATGTACATGCTGTTTTTCATTGCTTCCGCATGAATACAACAGCAATACTACGGGCAGGTAAAAGAATAGTGTTTTCATTTTAAGCGCTGCAAATTTACGGTTTTTTAGTTTATCAGTTTACCCGTTCATTTGTTTATCCGTTCACTAAACTATTGAACGAATAAGCCATTGAACAAAAAAAACGTTTAACGCTGTTCTATTTTCTCCTTCTCCTCCATCCTGTTGTGTTCATCTCTCAGCTTCAGGTGTTCGTATTCTTCTTTCAAACGTTTTACTTCGGCTACATAATTCCCATCGTAATAACCCCTCACGCATCTTTTGTTATCTACCAATATGATAAAATGATTCATGATGTAATAGGGTTTTTGGTTCAGGTAATAATTCCTGTAGGCTTCAAATTTTTTGGAAGGGCAAAGCAATTGCTGAACATTGTTTTCATTGATCTTTAACGAATCGAGGTAATCCGGAAGAATAAGGTTGTCCTTTGTTTCATCGTATTTCCCGACAATAAACAAAGGGATTTTTTCTACGTCTTTCTTTTTTAACTGAGCGTATTCCAACAAGCCCCGTAATTTATAATTGTCTACCCGGTTGGCTTCATCAATAAACAATATAGCATATATAGGGTATTGTTTTGCGGAAATCTCCAAAGAATCTCCGTTTCGTATTTTATAATAAAGCGGAGGGACCGAATAATAAATGGTGTCTTTGGCATCCCGGGCATTTACCTGCTTGGGGCCGAAGTGCGGGAGTTTATTAAAGTTAGCCTGTGTGAGTTCAAAAAAGAAATAGATCAGGGAAGGAATAAGCAGAATGAGCAGGAGTATGATTTTATTTTTCACAATGCGGTTTTAAATAAAGAGAATTGAGGTATAAAAAAATACCCCGAAAAAATCGGGGTACTGTTTTTAATGATGATTTTCAGCTCCGTGCTCTCCGGCTGGTTCCGCTTCGTGGGCGGCACCTGCACCATGATGGCCATGTTCTTCAATTAATTTTTTCTGCTGATCAATAAATTGTTTGGACAATTGGGTTTTATTTTCAGGATAACCTGTATAAGTACCTTCAACCAATACTATAAATATAAGGTAACCTATAAATATGGCATAAGGCATTATAATGGTGTATTTAAAAAACTTGGTTTCGTGCCCAAGGTGCATAAACTCAATTACAATATAACCGGCTTT
>JAHEYF010000092.1 GCA_023251755.1 Bacteroidota bacterium | reverse complement strand
TGATTCTTCGCCAGCCACTCTTGCAGCTTCTTTAAAATCATTTAATATGTCCCTGTAAGTCGCCTGAAACTCCCTGTCAGGAATACTTCTTGTGCTGATGTTGTATTGTGATTCATCAATGTAAGTTGTTTCTGTCCAGTATTGGGCAAACATCCTTAATACATTCAGGTTCACATTTGGTGTTACAATCTGATCCACCAAAGCTCTTTCGGCATTGGCAAACAAGGCACCGCTTGAAACTTTAGACGGATTTTTGGAATCAATATTTAAATCCGTTAATTCCTTTTTACAGGAGGTAACAATCGCCAGGACCAGTACCAGTAAAAAGGTTGCTATTTTATTTATTTTTCTCATAGTATAAAATATTTAGAATTAATTAAAACTGGAAGGTCAGGTTAAATGAATAATTTCTTGTTGTAGGCAATACACCTGTTTGGTAGCCCTGTACGTTTCCTGCACTTAAGCCAGCTTCTGGGTCAGAATAAGGAAGTTTTTTGTACAGGATCATTAAATTGCTGCCAACAAGTCCAACGGACGCAGTTTTAAAGAAACCTTCACCTTTTAATGGTAATTTATAAGAGATGGTCAATTCCCTTAATTTAACATAGCTGGCATCGTAAATAAATTTAGCATCAGGATTACGACGGTAACCATCTGTTCCAAAGTTAGAAGCTGCTGCACGAACTGTATTCGGTTCGCCCAACTCGTTCACACCTTCTAATATAACACCACCACCGGTAGCATTGGTATTTCTGATGGGGTTGCCCAATTCATTGTTACGTACAGTTTCAGGATATAAACCTGTTGCTAAACCATAATACAAATCCAGTGAGTAAAGGCTTCCACCCCATTGCATATCCACTAAGAAACTTGTAGTAATGTTTTTATAGGTAAAGGAGTTCGATAAACCCATCAGGAATTTAGGGTTGATGTTTCCGATGACGTTATTGGTAGTAGAAGTTTTTTTATAGTATCCGTTTGAACCAACAACTTTCTGACCGTTCAGGTAAACAAAGTCTGTCCCCTGTAATGAACCATAAGACTCACCCACTTTGGCATTTAAGGTTACACCTCCCTGGAAAGAAGCCAGCTGAAGGTTGTCCACCCCGTTAAACAATTCAAGCACTTTGTTTCTGTTTCTGGTATAATTCAGGGTAACTGTCCACATAAAGTTTTTGGTTTGAACCGGTGTTCCGTATACCGTTAACTCAATCCCTTTGTTTTCGATTTTACCTGCATTAAAATATTTTGAAGTATAACCTGTTGCAGCAGAAACAGGAATGTTCACAATCTGTCCGTCGGTCAGTTTTCTGTATATAGCGAAATCAAAGCCCAATCTGCGTTTAAAGAACACCATGTCCAATCCTGCTTCAACGTTTGTTGAGATCTCAGGCATTAAAGTATTGTTGTTTTTTATATCGGTAACAGAATACATAGGTACACTTCCGAAGTTAGAAGCATAAGGTTTGCCATACACTGTGTTCACAACACCAAAAGGGGCATCGTTACCAACCTTGGCGTAGTTCAACCTTACTTTACCAAAATCTAACCATTTGTAATTGGTCAGCAATTCAGAAAATACAAAGCTTGTTGAAACACCTGGGTAAAAGAAGGTGTTTTTTCCCATTGGCAGGGTTGAAGATTTATCCTGTCTTGCAGTTACATCAACGAACAACATTCTTTTATAGCCCAATGAAACACTGGTGAAAAAGCCATTCACACCAATAAACTGCGCACTTTCTACAGGAGGTGCAACAGATTCCAATGAGTTTGAAAGTGAATACAAACCAGCTTCAGCCAAACCACCTGCTGTTGAAGCAAAGATGGAATTCATAGAGCTTCTTCTGATGTTGCTACCAACAAGTGCCGAAATGTTAAAGTCTTTGTTAAGGTCCTTTTTAAAATTCAAAATCACATCCACGTTGGTTTCTTTGAAATTGATATTTTTTCTGGAGTACCCTGAACCCGCAGTCTGTCCACCCACACCAAATCCGATGGGGTTACTTCCTTTTGCAAGGCGTTCTTCCATTAATGTTGTGTATTGATCCATACCAAACCTGGTCATCACATTAAACATTTCATTGATCTTGTAATTAGCAGTCACGTTTCCATAAAACCTGTTGCGAAGATCGGTAGAGTAGTTCTCGTAACGTTTGAAATAAATATTGTCCCAGTAAATCGGAACAGCAGGGTCAGCAGAACTGGCAGGATTCCAGCCGTAGTTCATGTGGGTTCTTTCGTAGGTTTCTTTCAGGTCGGCCAGACTTACATTGGTTTCCCACCATTGTCTGAATCCGCTCACTTCATTTCCATTGTAACCAGTAGCATTTCTTCCTTTTACATTGCTTTTAATGTAATTGGCCGAAGCGCTTACCGTTAATTTATCATTCAGTTTATAACTTGTATTGAGAGAGAAGTTGTCTTTTTTAAGGTTGCTGTTGGGCATGATCCCTTTTTGATAATTGTTTGAATACGAAGCCCTGAATACGGCTTTGTCATTTCCACCGTCAACTGCAACACTGTTGTTCACATTTAATGCTTTGTCAAAAAATGAAAGTGGGCCGTTTGCACCTGCACTCACCCAGGGAGTTTTTTGCATATAGTTTTTTGAACCCGGTACAAAAGCCGTCCACTGATAAACATTCAGAGATGGATCGAAGGGTGCGCCATAAGAAGCATCTTCTGTATATGGAACCACCAATTCATTCGCAACACCGTTTACAGTTTCAAGGTTCCAGTATCCGCCCGGGCCACCATAATATTTACCATAACCTGCACCGTATTTATCCTGGTAAGTAGGGAAGGTATTTTTATTGATAATTCCCATCGATAAGTTAGTACTGTAAGTTACCCCAAAACGTTGTCTTTCTTCCACAGACTTTTTCCCTTTTTTGGTGGTGATCATCACCACACCGCCTGCCGCCCTTGCACCGTATAATGCAGTTGCAGCAGCGCCTTTCAGCACGTTGATACTTTCTATATCATCAGGGTTGATGTCGCTTATCGGGTTACCGTAATCGTACCCTTCGCCACCGCGCGACTGGTTTGCGTCGTTGGCTACAGTGTTGTTCAATGGAACACCGTCCACAACAAACAAAGCCTGGTTGTTTCCTAAGATGGAAGAAGAACCCCTGATTACAATATTTGTAGAACCACCCAGGTTACCATTGTTTTTTATCTGAACACCGGCTAACTTACCTGATAACTGATTCAGGAAGTTTCCGCTTTTTACTGCGGTCACCTGATCACCGGATATTTCCTGTGTTGCATAACCCAGCGATTTTTTCTCTCTGGATATACCCAGGGCCGTAACAACTGTTTCATTTAACAATACAGCGTCCGGATCAAGCGAAACGTTTAACACATCGCCTGTAATTTCCACTCTTTTTGTTACCATTCCGAGGTAAGAAACCATCAGCGCTTTTGCATTCTGATCAACTTCCAGTGTAAACACACCGTTTACATCGGTAGCAGCTCCGTTTGTTGTCCCTTCTACCAGGACAGTTGCCCCAACAATGGTTTCACCTGTTTTAGAGTCTTTTACCACTCCTTTAATTGTTCTGTTTTGTGCAAGAATAACAAAATTTGCCAGCAAAAAAAGCAGGCAGAAAAGTGTACTTCTTCTTTGTTTTTTAATCATAAGATTTTTAGGTTAAGGTTTTAGTTTATGATACTTATGTTGATCTACCAAAAATTGCTTTGTGTGATACAGTGTTTCGGTGCAAAACGCAATAATTCGTATTTCAAATTGCGGTAAATGTATTGCAGTATACATATAACCATAAATAAAATATACAAAATTCAGTTTTTAGTATATCAACATAATTTTTTCGTCTACAAACATGATATATTTCATTTTAATAAACAAATCTTAATGTCGGTGGAAGTCAGTAATAAAACGTTACTTATTAACGTTTTATTAACAAACGGACTGAAGATTCAAAATGGAAGATTCAAAATTCAAAGAGGGGAAAATGCTCCCGAACTGTAGTTTTTTGTACAGGTCACCGAGCCAGATATGCCTGAAATCAAGCGTTTCATCGATGACGGAATAAGTACAGAAATGACTTGTAAAAGGCAGTTTACAACCTGGGTTTCCAGGGAATCTCCTGGGCCTTTAAATCGTGAGTGAATTTTCTTGACAGTACAAAGAGGTAATCTGAAAGGCGGTTCAGGTATTTGTATATTATATCGTCTACTTTTTCGTTTTCGGCCAGACGTAGCACGGCCCTTTCGGCCCTGCGGCATACACAACGCGCAACATGGCAATAAGAAACGGTGTTGTGCCCTCCTGGTAAAACAAACTGCTTCATCTCAGGTAGTGTTTCATTCATGTTGTCTATTTCCTTCTCCAATAAAACTATATCGCTTTCATGAACCTGAGGAAGGGTCATTTTATTTTTTACAGGATCAGCCGCTAATAAAGAACCCAGGGTGAACAAACGGTCCTGTATTTCGATGAGTGTATTTTTTGAATGCTCTTCAACCGGCTGGTCGCGTATTAAACCTATAAAGGAGTTTAATTCGTCCACTGTGCCGTAAGCCTCAATACGGATGTGGTGTTTGGGGAGTCTTGTACCTCCTATAAGTGAAGTCTGTCCCTTGTCGCCTGTTTTGGTGTATATTTTAAATGCCATAGTACTAAGGTAAAAATTAAAAGTTAAAAGTTAAAAGCCAGGAACCCAAAACGATTTCGCTTATGTAAAACCCCTTATGGCTTATTGTTTATGGCTTATGGCTTTTACGTTGTTAAGTTAAAAGTCAAAAGGGAGGAAGTTCTATAGTTTAAATTTCAACCGTTTAAATCGGTTCCATAACTCCTGAACAAATAAACCACAGAACTATTGAACTGTTTCCCTAAAACGTCAGACTAAAATTAACCGAAGGTAAAAAAGGCAATTGATTTTTGCGTGAGTAGGTTATCCGGTCGAAATAAAATAAATTTTGTCTGTTATAGGAATTTGTTACCCCGGCACTCCCTTCAAAAGTTACCCTTTCCGTCCATTTGTACCTGTATTTTATATTTACATCCAGCCGGTGGTAAGCAGGAAGCCTTCCTGAATTCAAACTATCTGAAGGGATATACCCAATGCTTCCGTTAAGGGTGGTGTAATCGATGTTGAGGTTGTTATTGAAATTCAACTTGGGAAAAAAGCCCTGGGTTTTGGTAAAAGGGAAACCACTTCCAAAATTCCAGCGGGCATTTATTTCCCAGTTTTTCTTTTTACCAAAAGTATAAGAACTCACTAAGTTTAAATTGTGCCTGCGGTCCCATACCGGAAAATATTCGCGGAAACCATCCCAGCGCTTGTTATAGGTTAATGAATAGACAGCCCAGAAATAAAAACGTTTCCTGTCGTATTTTATTACTAAATCGGCGCCTCTTACATAGCCTGTTTCAACTATAAAATCTTTTTTCACATTATCGGGTACCTGCGAATGCTGGGGATCGTCTTCAAACAATTTATCCCTGTTTACATTGGTAAGATGCGTAAATCGTTTCTGGTAGGCCTCAATGTTTATTTCAATATGTTTAAAAAGGTCAAATTCCACGCCTCCGATCAGGTGATTGGCTTTTTGAAGTTTTGTATTCAGGTCTTCCTGAGCAGCTCCTGGTTTTGGAGAGTAGGTGTCCTGCAGGTTATCGGGCCCCGAAAGAAAACCATAAAATAAATTCACCACATCCCTGTCGGAGTTTGCGGCAATTAAATTTTGTGAATACATCCCGCCTGCAAATTTTACACGGATAGCATCGGTAATATTGTATTTGGCGGCTAAGCGCGGTTCCGGCGACACCTCCTCCAATGAAGAGTAATAATGCAGTCTGAAACTGGGTTCAAGAATTGCTTTTTTATTTTTTGAAACAAATTTGTATTTCACAAAACCAGCCACCTCGGTGGTATAAGCCTGCTGATCGATTGAAAGGCCAAGGGCATCCCTGTATTTGTAATCGGTACTAAAACCAATAACTTCGAAGCCGTATTTTATTTCATTTTTACCAATAAAGGTCGAAAATTTTAAACCCCCGTTAAAACTATTGATATTGCTGCTACGTGCACTATCCGATATGGGCTTGGCCACTATACCATATTGGGAATACGAAAAATTACCTTCGATCAGGGTGCTTGAATTATTGGGGATCAATACAAAATTACTTCCGCCGCCAAAGGATTTCCAGTTAAAGGAAGCGATGTTTTTATAATCTACTTTATCACTGAAATTAAATCCGAACAGGTTTATTTTACTGCCGTTGACCCCGTTCAATGAAATTTTTCCATAATGATCGCTGAAACTAAAAGGAAGTCCGGCCGGGTCTACATACTGGTAAAACAGTTTTGAAGACTGCGGAAGGTAAGATGTTTTGGAAGAAAACAAAAAGGAAGAACTCCCCTGCCCGTCGTCTCTTAATTTTTTTAATGGGCCTTCCACCAACACTTTTGCACCAAAAGTAGAAGCAGATACTTTGCCTGAAATTCTTTTTTTATTCCCGTCGCGGGTCGATATGTCCATTACCGACGATACACGCCCGCCGTATTCAGCGCCAAAGCCACCAGTGTATACATCCGCATTGCGGATAATATCATTGTCAAACACCGAAAAAAGTCCGATGGAATGGAAAGGGTTGTATACAATCATTCCATCCAGCAACACTTTATTTTGCACGGGTGTACCCCCGCGTATGTACAATTGCCCTCCCTGGTCGCCTGTAAATACAACACCCGGCAACACCTGCATATACTGGGCAAGGTCGGGCTCGCCCACACTCGGCAATTTGTTAATGGCAATGGGGTCTATTTTTTGAACAGAAACTTTGGTGTCTTCTTTTTTAGATTGTTGTTCAGCAGTCAGCACAACCTCCTCCAATTGAATGGCTCCTTTAATGAGGTAATATTTTTTATTGATGATGTCATTTGCTTTTACAGTAATGCTTTCGGTTAAACTATCGTATCCCATAAAGGATATCATTAAAGTGTAGGTGCCGGGGGGTATTTTGGTGATGGAAAAAAAACCGTTTACATCGGTACTTGCACCAATGGTGGTCCCTTTTAAATAAACATTGGTAAACAACACAGGTTCACCGTTGTCTTTGGTGTATACAAAACCGCGTACATTGGCACTTTGTGAAAAAACCGTCAATGAAAACGACAACAGCAACAAGCCCACAAGGCTCACTTTAAAAAACCGAAACATACGATCACAATTTTAAGTTGCAAAGTTATAAAAAAATCGACGCCAAAGTCCTTGTTTTATAAGTGGTTGAATTGGATTGATAAGTGGTTTTTTTTCTTGCAATACCACTTTATTTATTAAATTCGTCAACCTGATAAAAATGAAAACAACGAAACCCACTTAATATTTTATGACCCTCATTAAAAAACAAATAGAACACCTTCAACAGGATAAAAAATTAGCTCCGGTTATTGAAGCCGTGGGTGTTCTTAAAATTAATAAAAGCGAAGATTTGTACCTCTCACTTCAGCAATCAATCATTAGTCAGCAATTGTCGGTTAAAGCTGCAGATACCATCTGGGGACGCTTTGAATTGTTGTTTCCCGATAAATACCCTCATCCTGAACTGGTGTTAAAAACCAATGTGGAAAAAATGCGGGCTTCCGGTTTATCTTATCAAAAGGCAGGTTATATCCAAAACATTGCCCGCTTCTCGATGCAGGAAACATTGGACTATCACAACCTAAAAAAATTAAGCGATGAAGAACTCATTGAATACCTGACTCAAATAAAAGGTGTTGGCCGCTGGACAACAGAAATGATTTTAATGTTCAGCCTGGGAAGGGAAAATGTTTTACCATTGGACGACCTGGGCATACAAACAGCCATGATAAAGCTTTACAACATTAAAGCAGACAAAAAAGAATTAAAACTTAAAATGCAAAAACTCGCTGCTAAATGGGAACCTTACCGAACCCTGGCCTGCAGGTATTTGTGGAGGTATAAGGACGGGGTTTAGTTCTTAGTTCATAGTTCTTAGAACAGGTATCTTCAATCGAAGCTCATAATTCCAACATGAGTAGATTCGTCAATCGTACCTCGTAATTCGTCAATCCCTTCTCCTCACCAGCTCACTCCTTATCTTACTCAGGTGTTCGGGACTTATTCCAAGAAAAGAAGCAATGTGGGTTTGTGGAATTCGTTCGCTTAATTTTTTATATTTTTTTATAAACTCAAGGTATTTTTCTGCAGCAGGCAGACTCAGTGTAGTTAATAAACGCTGGTGGTTGGCAACCAATGACTTTTCAAACAATATCCTGAAATACTTTTCTAATTTTGGGGCTTCTTCCAGCACTTGTTCCCGGCTTTCTTTTGTAAAATAAATCAGTTCAGTTTCCTCGATGGTTTCAATATTTAAATGCGAAGGGGTCTGCGAAATAAAACTGGCAATGTCCGAAATCCACCAGTCTTCCATTGCAAAATAAGTGATGTGTTCGGCTCCATACTCATCAATACTATAGGATCTTAGACAACCACTTAATACAAATCCATAAAACTGGCAAACCTCTCCGGCAGAACAGATCAACTGTTTCCTTTTTATTTTCCGGTAATGCAATTTGGATGTGACCAATTCCACCTCTTCGTTGTTGAGGAAGACACCGTGCCTTTTAATATTATCGAACAATAATTCGTAGTTCATGGTTTAAGTAAATTCTAAACAGATCATGGTAAAGAAAATTCTACTATCTAAATTCTAAACTTGTTTGATTGTAAAGCATTTTGTTTAGTTGCATTAGAATTTAGAATTTTAATATTTAGAATTTAAGGATCAAAGGTACCCAATTCTTAATATAGATTAAGCGCATTTCTTAACTTTTCTTATTGCTAAAACAGGTATTACCAAAGTATCTTTGACTTGTAAATCAATTTCAAAAAAAGATTTTCAATCACAAAACAATCAATTATGAAAAATACAAAAACAGTAGAAACCGTACTCGCCCCACCTCCAACACACATGGTGGGGAATGGATTCAGGGTGCACAATTTTTTTCCGAGCGGATACCGCCTTGGGCAAAAAAGAATGAGCCCTTTCTTTTTAATGGACTACAATTCTAAAATTGAATTTTCGCCCAGCGAAAAACCAAGAGGGGTTGGGGTTCACCCGCACCGGGGCTTTGAAACAGTCACCATTGCTTACCACGGCAAGGTAGCCCACCACGATAGCCGGGGCAATAGCGGAATTATTGGTGAAGGCGATGTGCAATGGATGACTGCTGCATCAGGCATACTTCATAAAGAATACCACGAAAAGGAATTCAGTCGCGAAGGAGGCTTGTTTCAAATGGTACAATTGTGGGTGAACCTCCCAGCAAAAGATAAAATGTCGGAACCCAAGTACCAGAACCTGTTGCACAACAACATGGGCAATTATGAAATACCAGGCAATGGAGGGAATGTGTTTGTTATTGCCGGCGAACACAATGGAGTAAAAGGGCCTGCAAAAACCTTTACTCCTTTAAATATGTACGACGTGCGTTTAAACAAGGCCGCAAAATTAAACCTCAGCCTTCCTGAAAATTACAACACGGGGATTTTAGTGGTTGAAGGAAAAGTAAAAATTAATGAGAATGAAATTGCCCCTGCCGATCATTTTATTTTGTTCAGGAACGAAGGCACGGAAATAAATATTGAGGCGATGGAGAACGCTATACTCTTAGTGTTGAATGGAGAACCCATTGATGAACCCATTGCACAATACGGCCCGTTTTTAATGAATAAACAGGAGGAAATTGTACAGGCCATGGAAGATTTTAACAAGGGGAAATTCGGGAGATTAGAAGATTAAAAAACGTTTACCCGTTCCTTCGTTTAATCGTTCAATAGCCTGGTGCAAACGGATGAACTAATTAACATATAAACCAATAAACTTAAAAAAAATGGAAACAACAAACATTCAAACAGCAACAAAATGGGCATTGGACCCTACTCACTCGGAAGCACAATTTAAAGTGAAACACTTAGTTATTTCAACCGTTACCGGCACCTTTAAAAAATTTGACGGCAGCTTTGAAAGCACGAACGACAAATTTGAAAATGCCCGTATTCAATTTTCGATTGATGTAAACAGTATAGATACCAACCAGGAACAACGTGACGCACACCTGAAATCAGCTGATTTTTTTGACGCTGAAAAATTTCCTAAAATTACTTTTACATCTGCTTCATTTAAATTGGTGAAAGATGACAAGTACAGCCTCACCGGTGAACTTACTTTAAAGGGCATTAGCCACCCTGTGCAATTGGATGTAGAATACGGCGGCACGGTGGTGGACCCTTATGGCAATACCAAAGCGGGTTTTGAGGTAAGCGGAAACATTAACCGTAAAGATTTCGGATTGACCTGGAGTGCAGTAACAGAAGCAGGCTCTATTGTGGTGAGTGAGCAAGTAAAATTGCAATTCAATGTTCAGTTTGTTCTGCAAAAAAATTAATAAAATACGATCAAAAAAAACGGGAACGGCTTTTAGGCCTTTCCCGTTTTATTCGTTTTATCCTCAAAAGAATTTTATTTTTTAACTATTTTCTTCAATACTGAACACAAGACCATAATCAATACCGCTCCAACGAATGCCATAAACATATCTTTCTGTGCATCCCATATATCGCCCTGCGACCCGAGGTAAGCAACTCCCTGCTCAGGAAAAAACACATCCGCTACAGCCCACTCAATTAATTCGTACAAACAACTAAAAGACAAGGTTATTTCAACAGGCAGTACCCATCCTACCCAATTCGGGAATTTCATTTTATTCATAAAAAAATCACGCATGGGGTAAGTCAGCATAAACCCAAAACTAAAATGCACAATGCGATCATAAGGATTCCGCTCAAAATGAAACTGGTCTTTTAACCAGTAACCAAAAGGGTTTTCGGCGTAAGTGTGTTTAGCACCATACACATGCAAACACAAATACACAGTGATAAACAAATAACTAAGGTCGCTGAATTTGAATTTTTTATAGGTACCCATCAGTATGCCCAGGAAGATAATTACAAGTGTGTTTTCCATGAACCAGTTGCTGAGATTGGTGGTACCCATTAAAGTAGACATCCAGGTAATTGCAAATCCAAGCAAACAGAATTGGATAAAGCGGTTTTGTTTAAATGGCACTCTGCCTGCTGTACTTACTGTGCTATATCTCATTTACAATCGTATTAAATTTATGTTATCCGGGTTTTCTCCATTGTATACAATTGGCCGAAGCGGGAATTTTTTGTAAGCTTCTTCAAATTTTTTGTATTTACTTTTTTTAAACTGGCTTTCAGAAAATTTCACTTCATAAGCCAGGCCTTCGTCCAGCTTTTTTTCAACAATAAAATCCACTTCATTTCCGTCGGCCGTGCGCCAGAACTTTATACTGTCTGTCCCGTAAAGTTTTCTCAGCCGGGTAAACACATAATTTTCTATCAACTGGCCCTTATCCATACGAATGTCAATGTTATCGAATTGCTGACACAATACATTTCTAAGTCCCAAATCATTAAAATACACCTTGGGCATTTTTGTTAATTCCTTCCGTACATTCGTAAATTTAGGGGCTAACAAATGAACATGAAAACATTTTTTTAACAAATACATATAATTATCGATGGTGCCAACAGACAGTTTCAGTGTGTTGGCCAGTTCATTCTGATTCAACAGTTCCCCTGTTTGTGAAGCCAGGATACGGGCCAATTGAAAAAATTTTAATTCATCTTTTAAATCCGCTTCCAGCACATCTTTACTCATATAAGAATTGACTAATTCCCTCAGCATCTCTATTTTATACTGCGTATTGTTTTCCAGTACAATGGCCGGATAACCTCCGTAGCTTAAGTATTCGTTAAACAGGGCATTTATCTTTGATGTTTTTAATGACTGATAAGTGCTTCGTTTACGCATCAGTATTAATTCATCTGCTAAGGCACTTCCGTTTTTAAACTGCAAAAATTCATCGAAATCGAGGGTATACAATTCGAAAATTTTTTTTCTGCCCGCCAGCGAATCTTTAAAATCACGGTTAATATAAAAAGCGCTGCTTCCTGTAGCGATAATTTTTACTTTACCTGCATATTTATCGTACAATAATTTTAAAAAATTAGTAGGGTTTTCGGCATACTGCACTTCATCAATCAACAGGTATAAACGTTGTTTTTTAGCCAGGGCATCTGGATGAACAGTAAAATCAAAAATCTTTTCGGGATGCGTGTTAATGGCTTTTAAAATAGTTGGGTCCTCAAAAGTAAGGAAGTACACCCTTTCTTTTTTTTTCAACAGCTGCTCCGCCACTTGTTTTATCACTGTGGTTTTGCCCACCTGCCTGGCGCCAATAAGAATACTGTGGCGTTTATCCGGCAAATGTTCAGTAATTGCATCTATTATTTCCTGCCTGATCATTGTACTATTTCCCAGCAAAATTAAGCTTTTTTCTTTACAATCGAAAATTATCCGATATTTTTCCAGTTGAAATCGAAAATTATCCGATATTTTTCCAGTTGAAATCGAAAATTATCCGATATTTTTCCAGTTGAAATCGAAAATTATCCGATATTTTTCCAGTTGAAATCGAAAATTATCGATTTTACCATGAAACAAAGCACGAAAAAACCGCTCCATTGCTGAAGCGGTTCTTCTTTTAAATTTTAACTTACAACTTTTGACTTATGCTTTAATACTTGCCCTGATAATATTTAAAGCACCACCCGCTTTGAACCATTCTATTTGTTGTTCGTTATAGGTATGGTTGGCTTTAATTTCATCTTTGCTTCCGTCGGCATGTTGGAACACCAGTGTTAACGGAGTATTTGGAGCAAATGAAGTTAAACCTGTAATATCAATAGTATCGTCTTCTTTAATTTTATCGTAATCGGCTTTATCCACAAAGGTTAAAGCAAGCATCCCTTGTTTTTTCAAATTGGTTTCGTGAATACGGGCAAATGATTTTACAAGCACTGCACGCACACCCAGGTGACGGGGCTCCATGGCCGCATGTTCGCGCGATGAACCTTCACCGTAATTTTCGTCGCCCACTACTATTGAACCAATTCCTTTTGCTTTGTAAGCGCGCTGTGTAGCAGGAACAGGGCCGTAAGTGCCGCTTACCTGATTTTTTACGTTATCGGTTTTTTCGTTAAAGAAGTTAACAGCACCTATTAACATGTTGTTGGAAATATTATCTAAATGCCCGCGGTATTTTAACCAGGGGCCGGCCATTGAAATATGGTCGGTGGTACATTTGCCTTTTGCCTTGATCAATAGCTTTAATCCTTTGATGTCTATGCCTTCCCATGCCGAGAATGGATCTAATAATTGCAAACGATCAGAGGCTGGAGAAACATTTACATTTACTTTGCTTCCATCTGCTGCGGGAGCCTGGTACCCGGCATCTTCCACAGCAAAACCTTTGGTTGGCAATTCGTCACCAAAAGGAGGATCAAGTTTTACTTTTTCGCCTTTTTCGTTGGTTAAATAGTCTGTTAAAGGGTTGAATGTTAAATCGCCGGCAATGGCCAAAGCGGTTACCAATTCAGGGCTTCCAACAAAAGCGTAAGTATTTGGATTCCCGTCGGCACGCTTGGCAAAGTTGCGGTTGAAGGAGTGGACGATGGTGTTTTTTTCCTGTTTCTCTGCTCCTACCCTGTCCCACATACCAATACAAGGACCGCAGGCGTTGGTGAATACTTTAGCGCCGATCTGATCGAAGACGTCTAAGAAACCATCGCGTTTAATAGTAAAACGGATTTGCTCAGAGCCTGGATTAATCATGTATTCGGCTTTGGCTTTTAAATTTTTAGCGTGTACCTGTTTCGCAATGCTAACAGCACGGCTAATGTCTTCGTAAGAAGAATTGGTACAGGAGCCTATTAAACCGGCTTCAATTTTTAAAGGCCAGCCATTGGCTATCGCTACTTCTTTCAGTTTACTGATGGGTGTAGCTAAATCGGGAGTAAAAGGGCCGTTCAAATGTGGTTCTAATTCCGACAGGTTGATTTCAATGACCTGATCAAAGTATTTATCAGGATTCGCATATACTTCTGCATCGGCAGTTAAATGTTCTTTTACGGTGTTGGCTAAATTAGCTACATCAGCACGGCCTGTAGCACGCAGGTAACGTTCCATGCTGGCATCGTAACCAAATGTGGAAGTGGTAGCACCTATTTCTGCGCCCATGTTGCAGATAGTACCTTTACCGGTACAGCTCATAGAGGTGGCTCCTTCGCCAAAGTATTCAACTATAGCGCCGGTACCACCTTTAACAGTTAATATGCCGGCTACTTTTAAGATAACGTCTTTAGGGGCTGTCCAGCCGTTTAATTTACCGGTTAGTTTAACACCAATCAATTTAGGAAATTTTAATTCCCAGGCCAAGCTGGCCATTACGTCGCAGGCATCGGCACCACCAACACCAATGGCAATCATTCCCAGACCACCTGCATTCACAGTGTGGCTATCGGTTCCAATCATCATTCCACCCGGAAATGCATAATTTTCCAGTACTACCTGGTGAATGATACCAGCACCGGGTTTCCAGAAACCTATACCGTATTTATTAGATACTGAAGCAAGGAAATCGTACACCTCTTTACTTTCACTATTGGCAACGGCTAAATCATCTTTGGCACCAACTTTAGCAGTAATTAAGTGGTCGCAGTGTACAGTTGAAGGTACAGCTACTTTGGGGCGACCGGCCTGCATAAATTGCAACAAGGCCATTTGGGCTGTTGCATCCTGCATGGCTACACGATCGGGGGCAAAATCAACGTAAGATTTTCCGCGTTGAAAATTTTCATTTTTTTGATCTTTGTGCAAATGTGCGTAAAGAATTTTTTCGGTAAGGGTTAAGGGTTTGCCTAACAAAGCACGTGCAGCAGCAACTTTTGCGGGGATTTGCTCATACACCTTTTTAATCATTTCAATGTCGAAAGCCATATTGATTTTGAATTTAGATTTCTGATTTAGATTTTACTCCCTTTTTAGTGGGAAATAGCTTAATGCCCTACGAATTTAAAAAATATGTTTTGAAAATACCATTTTTAGAGTGGTGAATTCTCAGATTTTCGGTGAATTGCAGTGATTTTTTGTAAACAACTGATTTGTAGCAGGTAGTAAGTCGTAGGTACCCGCTACTTGATACCTGCTACCAAATACCATAAGAAGAATTACTCTTTTAAGAGGTTGGCAACAAAGCTCTCGTTGTTTTGCTTAAACTTTTCATATTCGGTGCCGGTGGCAGGGCCTGAAAAGCCGGTGTATATCTTCCGTACTTTCCCTTTTTTATCAATATAGATGGTGGTTGGAAAAGCCGTTATTTTATCAAGGGCAGGCAGACTTTCGGTGGCTTTGTCTTTGCCTGTCAAGCCGGTCAGTAAAAAGGTATAATCGGCAGCGAACTTCGTTTTTAAACGCAGTACATTACTTTTTGCTTTTTGCGGATCACTTGCTTTTTCATAAGCGAGAGCAATAATTTCGAGGCCCTTATTTTTGTATTGTTTGTAAAACTGAGCAAGGTAAGCGGTTTCATCCATACAGTTGGGACACCAGGAACCCATGACCTGAATAATAACCACTTTGTTTTTAAATTTTTCATCTTTCAGGGAAACATTTTTCCCTTCCAGATCAGGAAAGGTAAAGTAAATATTGTCCAGCTGATTTTTAAGTCTGGTGATGTTTTCAGGATTCAGCAATTCAAATTTATCGTTGCGGCGGCCTGTCCATTTTTCGTGCCAGGTAGCACCGGAATAGAAATCACCATCGGTAATATTTATCCCATCGGTTTTTGCAATAAATAAAAAAGCATGGGCTCCGTCAAAACAGGAGAGGTACAATTTGTCTTTGTGTTTTGCCCCTTCAAGGTAACGGTAATCACCTGTTTCTGTAAGAAATGTAGCACTCACATAAGTTGGTTCCTGGTTGATCAAAGCAATGGCTTTGCTGCTGTCGGCTGTACCCGGACTAAAGGTGGCCTCCCATTTTCCTTTAAACAATTGGTTGGGTTCTTCGGCAGGGCATTTAAAGCGGTAACGCTGGTTGTGCCAGGCTTTAAATTTGATGATGTTGTTGTCTTTTTTTGAATGATTGATCCAGACTCCTTCCAAATGGTCTCCGTAATTTTTGGTTTTAAATTCCGAATCGAAAACGGGCATTTTAAAGTTGACTGAATCACCCAAAGTACTTACCTCATCAATCTCTATTCTTTCTTTGGCGTTGCGAATAATGAGAATCGTTTTACCTTCTTTAACTGCAACATCGAAATTAAAAGGAAGTTCAACGTTTTCTTTTTCGTTAAGGAATAAAACGCCCCGCCAGATACCGGGTTGAATGGTTGCTGAGCATACGGAGGTCAATACAAAAACTATAAAAAGGATGAAGCTGTTTTTTTTCATTTTATTTCGAAAGCAATTCTTTCACCAAAGTAGAAATTACTTTGCCATCGGCTTTGCCCGACATGGCTTTGGTAGCTGCCCCCATCACCTTGCCCATATCGGCAGGAGAGGAAGCCCCTGTTTCGGAAATTATTCTATTGAGCTCCGTTCTGATTTCTTCTTCACTCATTTGTTGGGGCAAATAGTTTTCAATAATTCCGGCCTGAAATAATTCTGTATCAGCCAGGTCTTGCCTGCTTTGGCCAATGTAAATTTCAGCGGTTTCTTTACGTTGCTTCACCATTTTTTGAAGGGCTTTTGTTTCACTTTCAACCGTATGGCCTTCGGCAGAGGTCTTAAGTAAAAGTATAGCAGATTTAACTGCGCGCAGGGCCTCAAGTTTTGGGGCTTCTTTAGCAAGCATGGCTGCTTTAATATCAGCGTTTATTTTTTCTTCGAGTGTCATGGTATATTATGTTTATTGGTCAGACAAATGTATTTTTTTTAGTTCTCAGTTCAAAGTTCTTAGTTCATTTTGGGCGAAGGGGCTTAACCTGAATTTCTACTTGAATCTCCTGTCATTTTCCCGTTGAACATCTTTCTTTTTGATATCATCGCGTTTATCGTGCAGTTTTTTTCCTTTGGCAACAGCAATTTCAATTTTAGCATAACCACTATCTGCAATAAACAAACGTAGCGGGACAATGGTCAATCCCTGGTCCTTCATTTTTTTTTCAATTTTTTCCAGCTCCTTTTTATTCAGCAGTAGTTTGCGTTCCCGTGTTGGAACATGGTTGTTGTAGGTGCCTTCGGTATACACTGAAATATGCAGGGACCTGATCCACAATTCTCCGTTTTTAAAAAAGCAATAACTGTCTACCAGGTTCGCTTTCCCTTCCCGGATGGCTTTAATTTCCGTCCCGTACAGCTGCATTCCGGCCACATATTTATCAATAAAGCTGAATTCGAAGGAAGCTTTACGATTTAAAATATTAATATTCTTCAGGATTTTTGCCATACAAGGGCTACAAAGATACGATTTGATTTACGAGTTACGAAGTACGAATTACGATTTAGTTAGAAGTTCGATTTGATTTACGAGTTACGAAGTACGAGTTAGTTAGAAGTTCTTTGCTCTTAGTTAATTACGGATAGTATATAGTCAATCGTACTTCGTCAATCATTCCACATGACTTCACCCGTCCTTAATTTTAACTGTGGTAAATTCTCAAACAGGCCGAACACCGCGCTGCCACTACCACTCATAGACGCATACAAAGCTCCTTCGTCGTAAAGCATTTTTTTTATTTCCGCCATACGGGGGTGTTTCAGGAAAATACTTTTTTCAAAATCGTTTACCAGCAAGTCCTTCCACTCTTCCGGTGTATAATTACACACCACATCTTTTACCCTGTGTTTAGGTTTTGCAGGCACAATCCCCGAATATGCATCTTTGGTATTGCTATGTATGCCCGGATATACAATTAAAATCTT
>JAHEYF010000013.1 GCA_023251755.1 Bacteroidota bacterium | reverse complement strand
TGTTAATATTACTGCTCCAGCTTCATTCTCTGCCAAAGACAGTGTCATGCTAAAAATTTGTATTACTAACAATGGTCCTTACAAAATAAAATTGTTTAACCTGTTTAGCCCTTACAAAGATTTTTTTGATTTGGTAATGGATAAAAAACAGTTGCTACCACAAGTTGATAAAAAAGAAGAACTCCCTGCTGACCCTTATCTCAAAAAGGTAACCACCCTTCCTCAGGACGAATCCTGGCTTACTTTAATGCCTGGCGAATCAACCTCGATTGATGTCAACATCAGTGATCAGATAAAGACCGGAGGAATTTTTAACTTAAGAATGACTTACACCAGGAAGATATTATTATGTCCTCCAAAAGAAAAGCCAAAGTATTCAGATCAATATCAGTGGTATTCAAATCCAATTAAAATTGAAGTGCATAAATAAGCTTATAAATTTTGATTGCAGAGCATAAATAATGAAAAATAATTAGTAAAAAACAATTCAATGATGGCACACACTAATTTAAACCGGGGGCACGAAACGTTTACAAAGAGCAGGGCTTTCTCTCTTAAAACTTTTCTTATCTGCTTGCAGTTATTCATGGCCGGCGTCTCGTTCGGGGCTATTGATGTTAAAACAGATGATGTTACCTGCAACGGAAAGAAGGATGGAAAAGCAACCATCACAGTAACCGGTGCTACGGGTAACTTCCGGTATTCCATTGACGGGGCTTCGTTTCAGGCTTCGAATGTTTTCAGCAACCTCGATGCAGGCAATTATACGGCTACTGTTAAAGACATTGATACCAAATGCCAGTTTACAAAAGCCTTTACAATTAAAGAACCTACCAAACTCAGTGTTTCGGTAAGCGGGGGTGGAACATTTAATTTTTGCCGCGACCAGGGCCCTCCAAAAATTACACTAACAGCCAGTGCCTCCGGTGGAACACCTCCTCTAACTTATAATTGGCCGGGTGGTGTTTTAGTGGTAAGTGCCTCTGGAACATACACTGCTGAAGTAACCGATAAAAACGGTTGCAAAGAAAGCAGCTCTGTACAGGTGGTGGTAATCCCCGTTGTATGTTCCCGCGATCCCAATGATATTGTTGGGCCCGACGGGGTGGGGGCAAAAAAATGGGTGGCTAAAAAAGACGTACTTCCCTACACCATTCATTTTGAAAACGATCCCAAAGCGGCCACTGCTGCAGCACAGGTGGTACGTGTGAACCAGGTACTCGATCCGCATGTGAATATTTATACCTTCAACTTAGGCAGCTTTGGTTTTGCAGGCATGGTATTCCCCATCCCTCCCAACAAAACCTATTACACCGCTCTGCTTGATGTGCGTGATTCTTTGGGTATTTATGTAGATGTAATTGCAGGAATTGATGTGAGTAAAAATGAAGCTTTCTGGATCTTTAAATCCATTGATCCTTTAACCGGCCTGCCACCAGATGATGCCAGTAAAGGATTTTTACCGGTGGACGACAGCATCACACACAAGGGCGAAGGTTTTGTTTCGTACAGAATTAAACCGAAGAGCACTGCAATTACCGGCGATAGTATTTATGCCATTGCCAATATTGTATTCGATGTCAACGAATCCATCCTTACCCCTAAAATATTTAATGTGATTGATGCCTTGCCTCCGGGTTCAACGATTGATTCTATTCCTGCTGTTATCGATTCTACTTTTTCAATTACAGTTGCCGCACAGGATGAAAACGGGCAGGGCAGCGGAGTGGCTTTATACGACTTATACCTTTCTGAAAATGCTGCAGGCTTTATTGCCCTTGCTAAAAACATTCCTGTTGATTCGGCTTATTTATTCAGGGGCGATCCGGGCAAAAACTATTGCCTCTATTCCCTTGCGAAAGATAGTGTTGGAAATTCCGAAGCAGCTAAGACTTCGGGCTATACCTGTTTCAGTCTGCCTGGCGAAGCCACCATCAGAATACTCGGCCCTTTGGGCAGCAATACCTATTGTGCCGGAGATACCATTGCAATAAAATGGGAAGCCGCTGGTGTAGACTCTTTAAAACTTGAGTTTTCTGCAAACGGTGGAAGCAGTTTTTATACTGTTGCAGCAGCTGTCCCTGCAAGCGACAGTAGTTATTTATGGGCCACTCCCGATACACTTCACACAGGTATTAACTATGTAATTCGTATTAGTGCCGTTAACAATGCCGCGCTGAAAGACTTAAGCGATGGATTTACTATTAATAAAGCAGCTCCGCCTGTTATTAGTTCTTCTGCCGGTGCAATTGTATGCAACGGCGACAGTACCCTGCTTGATGCGGGTGCTGGTTACATTGCTTACGGCTGGTCTACCGGCGCCACCACACAAAGTATTTATACCAACACCAGCGGTACTTACATCGTAAAAGTGCGCGATATGAACTCCTGTCTGGCAAGTGACTCTATTCATATTACCATTCATCCGGCTCTTCCTAAACCTGCAATAACACTCAGCGGCCCCGCCACTTTCTGCTTTGGCGGAAATGTAATATTGACTGCTGCCGACAGCAGCACAAGGTATGCCTGGTCAACCGGAGAGCTTACTAAGTCTATTGTAATTAGCTATACAGGGAAATTTAGTCTGACTACCCTTGATTCCTCCGGCTGCACAAGCCCGGCTTCCGATTCGGTCAGCATTACAGTGAATGCCTTGCCGGACAAGCCAGAAATTTCTACCAATGGGGCAAACATCATTTGTGCAGGTGACACCTTGTATTTATACGGCCCAGGCGGTTATGCCAGGTACCAGTGGTCAACCGGCGACAGCACCTCTTCCATTGCAGTTAACCATGCCGGTGTATTTACCTTATCGGTTGTAAATGCCAATAACTGCCTGAGCCCTGCGGCAGACTCTGTTCATGTTTATGTATTGCCACCGCCGGTTCAACCTGTAATTGCAGCGAATGGCCCTTTAACTTTCTGTAGTGGCGATAGCGTATTATTGTCTGTTTCTTCCGCTTATGGAACTTATCAATGGTCTAACGGGGCAACATCACAAAGTATCACTGTTGTGAACCCGGGTAAGTACACGGTTGCTGTTAGCGATACCTTAAGTTGCGGTTATTCTGTTTCCGATACAGTAATTGTTACGCTGATTGCACCTACGATTAAGCCAACTATTACAGCAAGCGGCCCATTGGTATTTTGTCCCGGCGACAGTGTGGTGCTTAGTGCTTCCTCCGGGTACACAGCTTATTTATGGTCGAACGGAGCAATTACACAAAGTATTACTGTTGGCAGCTCAGGCTCTTATTCAGTACAAGGAATGACTGCCTGCGGCTCTGCTGTTTCAGATACTGTTGTAATTGTTGTTACACCTAATCCGGTTAAACCGCTTGTTACTGCAAGTGGCCCGTCAACATTCTGCCAGGGAGATAGTGTAACACTTACTTCTTCATCCGGCTATACTTCTTATTTATGGTCAAATGGAACTACAGCACCAACTATTGTCGTGAGCAGCTCAGGGTCTTATTATGTGCAGGCCTCCAACAATTGCGGAACATCAAGTTCAGATACAGTAACGGTAGTGGTTTTACCCCATCCAGTTCAACCAATTATTACTACAAGCGGGCCTGCAACTTTTTGCCAGGGAGACAGTCTGATCCTGACTTCGTCTGCCGCTTACATTTCCTATTTATGGTCGAACAATGCAGGTACACAATCTATAACAGTAAACAGTTCAGGTTCGTATTTTGTAACAGGAACAAGTGCCTGCGGAAGTGCAGGCTCTGATACAATAACCGTAATTGTAATACCACCTCCGGCTAAACCACTTATAACGGCTGGTGGCCCATTAACTTTCTGCCAGGGAGATAGTCTTGTTCTGACTTCGTCTACTGCTTACACTTCCTATTTATGGTCAAACAGTGCAGGTACACAATCAATAACAGTAAATAGTTCAGGTTCTTATTTTGTGACCGGAACCACTGCCTGCGGAAGTGCAAGCTCCGACACAGTTACAGTCATTGTATTACCTCCACCGCTTAAACCAATTGTTACTGCAAGCGGGCCTACAACTTTTTGCCAGGGTAATAGTGTAAGCCTGACTTCGTCTACCGGTTATACTTCTTACCTCTGGTCGAACGGAGCTACTACACAAAGCATTACAGTTAGCAGCTCAGGCTCCTATACGGTAAAAGGAACTACTGCCTGTGGGTTTGCTGTTTCTGATACTGTTGTAATAGTTGTTACACCCAACCCTGTTCAACCAATTGTTTCAGCAAGTGGCCCTACAACTTTTTGCCAGGGTACTAGTATAACCCTGACTTCGTCTACCGGATACACTTCTTATTTATGGTCGAATGGTGCAACAACACAAAGCATTACTGTTAACAGCTCAGGTTCATATACGGTGAAAGGAATTACCGTTTGCGGGTTGGCTGTTTCTGATCCGGTAACTGTTGTGGTTACACCCAACCCGCTCAAACCAATTATTAATGCAGGTGGGCCATTAACTTTCTGTCAGGGCGGCAGTGTTACACTAACTGCATCTTCCGGTTACACTTCTTATTTATGGTCGAATGGAGCAACAACACAAGCCATTATTGTAAACAGCTCAGGCTCATATACGGTAAAAGGAACGACTGCCTGCGGATTTGCGGTTTCTGATCCGGTAAGCGTTGTGGTTCTACCCAATACGCTTAAACCAATTGTTACTGCCAGCGGTCCTCTTACCTTCTGCCAGGGCGGGCACATCACCTTAACTGCTTCTTCCGGTTATACGTCTTATCACTGGTCCACCGGTGCAACAACCCAATCCATTACCGTGAGTACTTCGGGAACTTATAGTGTAAGCGGAACAGGCACCTGCGGAAGTGTAAATTCCGATCCTGTAACTGTAACGGTACAAACAACACCTGTGAAACCAACAATAAGCGCAGGTGGCCCACTGACTTTCTGTGATGGGAATACTGTTGTACTAACAGCTTCATCCGGCTACAATGCTTATACCTGGTCAACAGGTGAGCTTACACAAAGTATTGTAGTTAGCACTACCGGCAATTACAAAGTAAAAGGAAGCAACACCTGTGGCACCAGTGCATACTCCAATACCACACATGTAGACGTGAATGCCCTGCCAGCCAAACCAACTATTACAGCAAGCGGCCCAACCACTTTCTGCCAGGGGGGCAGCGTAACTTTAAAATCATCCAACGGCACATCCTATCTGTGGTCGAACGGTGCAACAACCAAAAACATTAGTGTTAACATTTCCGGGGTATACACTGTTCAGGTTACCAATGCCAATGGTTGTCTAAGCCCTCCTTCCAATCCTATTACTGTAAATGTTACAAATCCCAGCATTTCGGTGTATGCGGGACAAGATCAAACGCTGTATGCCCTGACACCGGGTTCGGCCTGCGCTACACTTACAGCAAGCATAACGGGAGCCGCGGTGTACCAGGTTAAATGGAGTACTGGCGCAACAACAAACAGCATCACAGTATGCCCCAATTCTTCCAAGGCCTACACCGTAACAGCCACTGATGCCAACGGTTGCCAGGTTACAGACGAAGTGCATGTATGTGTTAAAACCATTCTTTGTGGAAATGCCAACAACCTGAAAGTCTATGTATGTTATAACAATACAACATTGTGTGTACCACTCGTCAACCTGTTTACCTACCTGGGCAATGGGGCACAGCTGGGCCAGTGCGATGATGGTTTCTGCAACAACAGTGTTGTATCCAAATCAACCGAAGATTCGGTGTTGAACAATTTAAGTGCAATTTATCATACGCTTGAAGAAATGCAGGCGCATTACAGTTTCGATGCTTTCCCGAATCCCTTCAATACTTCTGCCACTGTTCAGTTTACTTTACCTGAAACCGGAGGGGCCAAAGTACAATTGTACGATGCAACCGGAAAAGAAATTGCGGTATTGTACAGCGCCATTGCTGATGCCGATCATACTTATCAGTTCATTGTAGATGCTGAAGCACTCGGCCTGAAACAAGGCTTGTACTTCTGTAAACTAAGTACCGAAAAAGGAAAAGTGCAGTACAAAAAATTAGTGTTAACGAAATAGATACAGCTGTATGGGTTCATTGCAGGGGCTTTCATAAAAAACGGGATTGCTCTTTGAGCTGACCTTCATCCCCCTTATGGCTTTTAACTTTTTTATTTCTCGCAGAGCAACGCAGATTAAAACGCAGAGTTCCGCAGCGGATGTAGTAATAAACCATAAGGGGTTTTATACAACCGAAATCCCTTTTTGGCTTTTTACTTATGGCTTTTTACTTAAATCACAAAAAACATGAGCGCTAAATTTCAAATCTTTAAAGGAACAAATAGCCAGCACTATTTTCACTTAAAAGCTGCAAATGGTGAAATAGTACTGGCAAGCGAAGGTTATACTTCCGAGCACAACTGCAGGGCGGGAATTGATTCGGTAAAAATCAATTCAATGCTCGATAGCAGGTATAAAAAATTAAGCTCGGCAAAAAACGAAGCTTATTTTACTTTGCATGCTTCTAATGGCCAGGTGATTGGTACAAGTGAAATGTATTCTTCAACGCAGGCCAGGGACCACGGCATAGAAGTCGTAAAAAAACACGCCGCAAATGCACCAATAGAACAAAGTGGGTATTAGTTTAAGTTAAAAGTTGAGAAGCCAAAAGTAATAAGCCAAAAGCCAAAAAGTGATTTCGGATAGCTATATGTTTATTGATACAAAGTGCCTCAGCCGCGTAGTACTTAGCACTTATAAGCAAGGCAGTAAATTTAACTTAGCAGGGTATTAAAAATTTAACTTATTTCTTTTACTTTTAAATCTTAGTTTATTAGGGCAGGGCAGAAAATAATTTGCAGCGCCAAAACAAAAACCGATACAATACACATAGCGCTGATAATAAGGAAAGCAATTCCTTTTCCTTTTAGTTCAGGATGCGATTCAGGGATCATTTCAAAAATACGGAACAGGGTCGCTGTTGCCCTCCAGGCAAATACAACAATAAGGGCCAGGTTTACCAAAAGGCCGGCTATCCAGGCTCCTGTAATTTCATTTCGGATTAAAAAAGC
Organism: Bacteroidota bacterium; assembly: GCA_023251755.1. GTDB lineage: Bacteria > Bacteroidota > Bacteroidia > B-17B0 > Aurantibacillaceae > JAHEYF01. Next base: position 67,823 of record JAHEYF010000013.1, on the reverse strand, counting down.
AAGAACTAAACTCATTGTACCTGATAGTCCCCCGGAAATTAAAGCGGTCTTTGCTTTGAAACCTATAAAAATTACTGCTACAATTCCACAGCAAATTAAAAATAGTCCGTAAAAACAAAGTGTACTGAAAAGAATATGGTTGTTCATAGGTTCGGGAAATTATACTTAGTGTATGAATTCACCGTGAAGATAATTTCTTCGAAAGGATTTTGCAAAAATCCAATTTGTGTAAAAAGGAATTCCGGCATAAGAAATTAGTTGTTGGTAATTTCTTATGCCGGAACCTTGTTTAATTTGCCGCACTTATCTCTTCCACTACAATTTTATGAGCCCCACAACTGTTCGAAACACAATTAATTTATATTCATGCTGTTTTGTAGACGTGTGCCAGCCGTGACCCGGCGCGATGCGGCTCAGCCTGTGAATTGTCTTTTGGCATAGAAAAACAGCAATGGAGCTTGCTTACTTTGCTTGTTTTTCTGCCAAAAGACGAGAGAGCGTGAGCAATCGCCGGGTCTTGATTTTTTGTTTCTTTTTGATCAAGCAAAAAGAAAACAGAAACTTATTTTCGAATAATCATACCTATGAGCCTACACCTGTTCTTTGTTTTTCATCGTCAGCGCCGGTGTTTCTTCGCATTTTAAAAGCCTGCCCTTTTCCAAATCGATAATTAAAACTTACATTCACCACACGGGTATCACGCTTAGCCGACCAGGTTTCATTCACATTTCCAAAGTTTGTTATACCACGCGGGTAGGCCCTCCAAAACAAGTCGCTAACATTTACCGTTACCGAACCCAGCTTTTTAAATACAGACTTTTGCAGGCCCAGTGTAAGGTTGTTGTTGTACTTCATCATTGTTACACCATATAAATTTGGGTGGGTGTAATTGAACCCGGCTTCAGCCGATAAACCATCTGCAATACTAAAGCTGTTGTTGGTAGTAAATACAAATGAAGGCGTGCCCTGGTTAATGTTGTAATTGTTGATTGTGCCCGAATAAATACCATAATAGGAAAGCACACTGGTATTGGTTGTCCACCATTTGCTTAAACGTTTTGAATAAACAAGATTGATGTTGTAATAATTTAATTGATTCAGGTTGACAATGGTTTGCACGGTAACTTTTTTTGCCCCGTCCTGTACCAGCACATCTGTAATATTATTGGTCGTGAGGCTGTACCCGAATGTTGCAAAAAAAATATTGTTGTACGAATAGGTCAATTCGGTGTTGTACGAAAGTTGCGGCAACAGGTAAGGATTCCCTTCGGCATAAGTTGTAGCATCAATCAAACGCCTGAAGGGGTTCATTTGCTGGTAAGCGGGCCGGTCTATTCTTCTGCCGGCACTTAAGTTAATTCCATGCTTATCAGAAATTTTGTAATCGAAAAATACAGAAGGGAAAACCTGGATATAATTGCGGTTGAATTTTTTCCCGCTAAGTAGCTGCTCTCCATGCGCTACAGTTTGTTCACTTCTTACGCCCAATTGCAGGCTCAGTTCTTTAAACTCCCTGTTGTAATTAACATAAGCCGCATTGATGTTTTCGGAATAAATAAAGTGATTGCTGCGTGTAGAATCGAATACCAGGTTTTCGGAAATTGAATTGTAGAATTTAATATTGTTATCGGCGGTTACATAACTTGATTTTGCCCCGGCTTCAAAACGGGCCAGCTCTTTCAATGGTTGCGTGTAATCTGCTTTGACCGAATATATTTTCAGGGCTCCGTCCTGATCGCCAACTAAAATTGAACGGTTAATAAAATCGCCGTTGGCATTATTGGTGGTGGTGCTAAACAACTGATCGGTGTTGTTCCAGTAACTGGCATAATCCAGGTCTGCTGTTAGTTCTTTTCCTGTGGTATCAAACTGATGTTTTAACTGGGTATTCAAAGCATAGTTGTACCATTTGTCGGTTGAGCGATTGGTGAAATCGTAACTGCTGGTTTTGGTTTTATTCCCATCCAGTATATCGGTGTGATTGGTGGCAGAAGGGCTAAAATAATTAACCACCCCTGTTCCCAATACAGCAAGCGTTGTTTTTTTCGACAGATAGAAATCAGCACCCAGTCTGGGATTGTGGGTATTAAAAGGAAAAATAATGTAGTTGTCGGTTTCAAAAATTGTGTTCAGGGTATCCTTGTTATAAAAATTACGGGTCAGTTGTAAATTATTAAAACCTTTGCGGTGAGAATAATTGTAGCTCATAAAAAGATTGTATTTTTTTTCTTTCAAACTCAGGTTAAAACCGCTGTTGTATTTTTCATAACGGCCTTGCCCGTAGCCACCGTTTATACTTCCGTTAAACCCTTCCCTTTTGTTTTTCTTGCTTACAATATTGATAATACCTGAATTCCCTGAAGCATCATACTTTGCAGAGGGGTTGGTAATGATTTCTATTTTTTGAATGGAGGCAGAGGATGTTCCTCTCAGCATATTGGCGAGGTCCTGCCCCGAAAGCACTGTTGGCTTTCCATCCATCATTACCGATACGCCCTGCTTCCCTTTCAGGCTGATCAGGCCGTCCTGGTTCACCTGAACGCCCGGAAGTTTTTCCATCACTTCAAGTACCGAAGAGCCGGTTTGAACAATACTGTTTTCGATGTTCACCACTGTTCTGTCGGCTTGCCTTTCAATAAAAGGTTTTTCAGCCTGTATGGTTACGGTTTGCAGGTTTTGTGCAAGTGCAGGTAAAACAATAGTGCCAAGATCTGTTAAGGGGCCGGCTGCCGAAACAACAATGTTTTCCTTTAGTAAAGCCTGGTAACCTACTACTTTAATCTCAGCAAAATAATTTCCTTCTTTTACCATTTCAAAAATAAATGCACCTGCTTCATTGCTCAACTCTCCTTTGTAAAAAGAAGAATCGTTGCTGTTTTTTAAAATAATTGTCGCAAAGGGAACAGCAGTGTTGTGTTCATCGTGGAGGCTGCCTTTTATAACCCCATTGTTAAATTCTTTAGCGCCTGCAATTTGTGCAAGCAGGAGTATAAATAGAATAAGTAATATTTTTTGCATAGAGAAAATCTTTCTACAAAAATATTTCAGATCCTATAAATACTTTACCCCCATTTTGGGTGAAATTGAGGGAATGGTTGTGAAAATATGTTAAGGTTTTTTAAACACGGAGGGCGCAGAGAATATAGAGTTGCACAGAGAGTTTTGCCGTTACGCTTGCGCTTCAGTGCCATAGCAAATTCGCTAAGGGCACTAGGCTTCACTTAATTTTATTCGATCTCAATACTAATATCTCACTACTCAAATCTAAATAAACTTATTCTTCTTCGCCTTTTCAATCGCATCTGCTTTTGAATGCACTTCGAGTTTGATGTAAATGTTTTTGATGTGCGAACGGATGGTTTCTTTGTCTACAAATAAGAGGTCGGCAATGGAGGAATAACTTTTTCCGGAAGCCAGCAATTCGAGCACTTCCAGTTCGCGCGGGCTTAAGGGGCTTTGTTTGTTTTTATGAAAAGAAGAAACCACTAAGCGGGCAATGCTTGTACTCATAGGGGCTCCACCGTTTTCTAATTCTTTTAAAGAGTCGATGAGTTTGGAAGTGGGTGCATTTTTAGTGAGGTAACCACTGGCCCCTTCGCAAAGGGCTTTAAACACCAGCTCATCGTTTTCGTATACCGATACCACTACCAATTGAATTTTTGGATTGAGCTGTTTTATTTTGGTAATGGCCTCTATACCATTCATACCGGGGAGTTCGATGTCCATTAGGTAAATATCTGCAACATCTTCTTTCAGATTTTTAATGGCTTCTTCGGCATTGGAATAAGCATTTACCACAATAAAATCAGCACTCTGACTGATAAGGGTTTGAAAGGCTTCGCGGATGATGTTGTCATCTTCCACCAATACAATCCGTTTGATTGATGTTGTTCCCATAATTAATCAGTCTTTAAAATAAGTATTAATTCACTTCCTTTGCCCGGTTCCGAAATTAGTTCAAACATGGCCTCTATCCTTGCCGCGCGTTGTTTCATATTGGATATCCCGAAGCCCTGTTTACAATTGTGTTCATCAAATCCTTTTCCATTGTCTTTTAAACGAATCACAACAGCTTCGTCTTTGCGTTCAATGGTCAGCACAATTTTTTCGGCTTTGGCATGCTTCACTATATTTGACAAGGCTTCTTTAAAAATCATGGTGAGGTTACGGCCTGTACCGGGCAACTGACGGATGTCTTTGAACTCATCCATTAATCCGTTTATTTCAAAAGCGGTTCCGGTCCCATACAACAATTCATCGCCAAAATCCTTAATACGTATCATTACTTCATAAAGGTTGTCGTTGCCCGGATTGATGGACCAGATAAAATCTTTTGTTCCCTGGTACAGGCGGGCAGAGTTTTCTGCAATCACATCCAGTAGTTTCACCGTTTCTTTATCCCCCTTGGGGAACTTGATCTTCGCCATTTCTACCAGCATGGAAATGCGGGTCAGCCCGTTTCCAAATTCATCGTGCAGGTCGAGTGCAGCCGCTTTTCTTACCTTCTCATTTTCCTCCTGCCTTACCTGTTCCATTTTACGCAACAAATTAATTTTGCGGTTTAAACGGTTTTTATAAACAATCCAGGCAAACAAAACGATTAAGCAGACAACGAGCAGGTAAAACCACCAGGTGCCCCAAAACGGGGGATGAATAACAAAGGGGATGCGCACTGTTTTTTCAGAAGCAATACCTTCTGCACTAACCGCCTTTACTTCTATAACATAAGTTCCCGGCGCAAGATTAGCGAGAGATAAGGAATGTGTTTTTTTTAATTCCATCCATTCCGGTTGAAAATTTTCAATACGGAAATAGAGGTTCATATCTTCTTCACCCCCGTAATCGGGAACAGAAAAATCAAAATAAAGGTGATTTTGCGAGTAAGACAAAGAGATGGATTGTTGGAGTGAACCTAAAAGTGAATCTGCATTTTGCAGGTTTATTTTAAAGGATTGAACAAGCACTTCCGGAATCAATTTGTTCTTCACCATTTTTTCGGGATACAGCCCGACAAGCCCGCCCAATCCGCCAAATAACAACTCCCCGTCTGCTGCTGCATAAAAACCTCCTGAATTAAATTCATTGATATAGGTTCCGTCTTTGGCCTTGTAAGTCCTGAAACTTCTCTTGGCCGGATTGAACAGGGCAATTCCATAATTGGTAGTCATCCAGAAATTACCTGCTTTATCGGGCAACAAGCCATAAATAAAATTATTGGCAAGCCCGGGTGCCTGGTAATAATTTTCGAAAACACCTGCTGCGGCATTTTTCAAAATACTGAGGCCTTTGGTGGTGGCGATCAGTATTTCACCGGTAGTGCTTTCCTGTATGTCTAACACCATACTTGAAAGCAGGCTGTTTTTATCCCGGGGATTGTATGTGTAACAATAACTTTTAGATGTGCTTCTGTCAATATAGATCAAGCCGGCCATAGTCCCCAGCCATATATTTTTTTTCCTGTCCACATACAAAGCCCCCACCGAAGAAATGCTGATTGTTTTACCCTCCACCTGTACCGAATTAATAAGTGACTTCTTTCCATTTATTTTATTGTAAATAATCAAACCCTGCCAGCTGGCTAAAATAAGTTCGTCCTTGTTTAAAGCATTTATTCTTAATATTCCATTGCCGGGCTCTTCAGTTAAATGTTCGGCCACGGTACTTAATGTATTGTTCAGGCGGTCCATTTTAAAAAGAGAATTTCCATTGCCCATCCAGACTTCATTATCCGCATCGCAATACATAGCTTCAAAAGGCCGGCCCGATTGCCGCACCTGCCGGCTTACATCAATAAAAGAAATACTTCCTGCACGACGGTCTATTTTGTAAATACGCGAATGGGTGCCGGCCCATATAACATTGTCTTTGTCTTTTACCACTCCGAAAAAATTCAGATCAGCTTCTTTCATCGAAGCCGAAATCAGTTGAAAAGAATTTTTTGAATAGCTGTAATTAAAAACACCTGCATCGCTGGTCCCTATCCACACTATATCTTCGCCGTTGCGCTGACTTTGAAACAGGCAAGTGATAAAATTACTTTTTAAGCCGTATACATTTTTTGCATTGGACAGGTAATGCTGCGAAAGTTCAAACTCTCCCGGCGCATTGTGTTTAATGGTATATACGCCACTGCTTTCTGTACCTATCCATATTTCATTGCGCCGGTCAATTATAGCAGCCGTAATAAGGCCTTCACCACCTGATCCGGTAGTAAAAGTGTGCAATGTTTTTTTGCTAAGGCTGTATTCGTAAAAATTATTCCCCTGCGAAAAATAAATATGGTCTTGATGAGTAAACAATACCCGGCTGTACTTTAAAAATAAATCGCTTGTTGTTTTAGGAATTCCCGCCGGTTGAAAACGTTCAAAAATGTTTGAATGGGCAGGGCAGACAAAAATTCCATCGTTGGTTGAAATATAAATATCTTCGTTTACAACAGCTGCACATTGTACCAATCCCTGCTCTTCCTTTTTATTTTCGTGCCTGATAGTATATGTTTTTAATTTGAAGCCGCCTTTTTGTTCCCGTATTAATTCCGAAAACCCCAGGGGGGTCATCAGATAAATCTTCCCATTCAGGGACCAGACTTTGCGAACAAACCGTCCTTTCTTTTTATTTTCTTTTAATTGCAGCGAGACGTTGGTTGATTTACCGGTATTCAAATCAAGGAAGTCGAGGGCCGCAAAACTGAGTACCCATACTGCATTCCCGGTATCGGGGCAAATTCCCTGAATATTATCACCACTAATGGAATGCGGGTTAAAAGGCTGAAAGTTGTATTTGTCCACCTGGCGACCATCGTATCGGTTCAGTCCGTCCTGTGTTCCGAACAACATAAAGCCCTGCTTGTTTTGATTGATGCACATCACACTGCTTTGCGAAAGGCCCTGGTCCAACCATACCTGGCCAAACAAAGCATTGTCCTGCGCCTGTACCGAAACAAAACCCAGGCAAAAGAAAAGTAAAAAGCGATTAAAACACCTGCGAATCATATTCACAAATATCGGATTTAAGCCGCATATTCCACTCCCCCAGAATGGGGTAATTTCAGGAGGGATCTTAGCACAATGCTAATATCCTGTTTAAAACATTTCATCCCTGCAAAGCTTCTTTTCCCTTTAGCTGCTTAACTTTAAGCCATGAGCAAATTATCATACAACAGCCTTCAGCAATTGGTAGAGATCGATTCTCCCACCGGGTATACCATTAACGCCTGTAAATATATTTTCGATTTACTTACTTCTTACGGCTACCAACCCCAATACACCAATAAAGGCGCTGTTAAATGCAGCATGGGTAAAAACCCAACACTGGCCATAACGGCCCATGTAGATACATTGGGCGCCATTGTTTCGGGTATTAAAAGCAACGGCACACTTTCGTTTAGTTTACTGGGAGGTTTATCGCTCAGCAGTGCCGAAGGCGAATACGTGGACGTGATTACACTTGAAGGGAAAAAAATTCATGGTACTCTATTGTTGAACAATCCCTCCTCACATGCCAACAACAAACGTGAAGAAGACAAGCGGACTTTAGACAATATGCACATACGCTTAGATGAAGAGGTGAACAGCAAGGAGGAAGTGCAACAACTTGGTATACGCATTGGCGACATCATTGCCTTTGAACCCCGTTACCGGGAATATGAAAACGGGTTCATCAAATCGCGTTTTATGGACAACAAAGCCGGTTGTTATGTATTGTTTGAAATAGCCCGGCAATTAAAAGAACAAAAAAAGGAAGCGCCTGTTGAACTTTTCTTTTCCAATTACGAAGAAGTGGGCCATGGAGGCAGCGGCGCTTATGCCGGTACCATTAAAGAATTACTGGTGATTGACATGGGCGTGTTGGGTGATGCCTGCGAAGGAAAAGAAACCTCCTGTTCGGTTTGTGCCAAAGACAGCACAGGCCCTTATGATTATGAATTCAGGAAAAAATTAATTGCACTGGCCGAAAAAAACAACATTGATTGCACCCTGGATGTATATCCATTTTATTCCTCTGACGGTTCTGCCGCCCTGCGCGCCGGCAACGATTTCAGAGTAGCCCTGATTGGCCCCGGAGTGGCCGCATCGCACGGTGTGGAGCGTACACATAAAAAAGGGATTGAAGCTACGATAAACCTGTGTTTAAAGTACATCGAAACAGGACAATAAATAGTTCTTTCGTTTATTCGTTCCTTTGTTTAATAGTTGAGTGAACGAATAAACTATTAAACGAATAAACTATTCAACATTCACTATGACTAAGGCTCAGGAATTTAAACAACAATCAGAGCAAACAGCTTTTGACACGGCCTTGCACCACAAGCTGCAAAACAGCATTGGGCAATACCAGCATAAACACCTGCGCGGGCGCGAACAATTTGCCGATCTTGAGCTGGCTAAAACGCGGGCTTCGGGACTTAAACAAAAAGTAATTGAAAACTTAGATAAATACTTAATTGAGTTTGAAAGCAATTACATTAAAAATGGGGGAAAACTAATATGGGCACTTAATGCCGAAGAAGCACTAAAAGAGATAGAAATAATTTTACAAAAGCACAATATCAACTGTGCTGTAAAATCAAAGTCTATGATCAGCGAAGAGATTCACCTGAATGAATTTCTGAAAGCAAAAAATATTGATTGCCCCGAAACCGACCTCGGCGAATTTATACAACAAGAGGCCGGGGAACGACCCTTTCATATTGTTACACCCGCCATGCACAAAAGCAAGGAGGAAATAGCAGAACTGTACAAGCAAAAGTTTGGAACACCGGCCCAGGCCAGCCCCGAAGAGATAACCAAATTTACACGCGAGTACCTGCGCAAAAAATTTTACCTGGCTGATATTGGTATAACCGGCGCCAACTTTTTAATTGCCGATGCCGGAGCTATAGCTATTACCGAAAACGAAGGAAACGCCACCTTATCGGTTAGTATGCCCCGGATACACATTGCAATTGCAGGTATCGAAAAAATAATTCCTTCGCTCAACGACCTTGATTTGTTTTGGCCCCTATTGGCCACTTACGGAACCGGGCAAAAACTTACCGCTTACAACTCCGTTATATTTGGCCCCCGGCAAAGCCACGAAGTGGACGGTCCCACCGATATGTATTTAATACTACTCGACAACGGAAGAACAAACATATTGGAACAGCCCGAGCAACGCAGAGCCTTAAACTGCATCCGCTGCGGGGCCTGTTTAAATGTGTGCCCGGTTTACACTACTATTGGTGGCCATGCATACGGCACCACCTATTCGGGACCCATTGGCAAAGTAATTACCCCCTTAATGAAAGGCCTTAAAGAGTACCAGCACCTGAGTTCCGCTTCCAGCCTCTGTGGAAAATGTACTGAGGTATGCCCGGTAAAAATAGACCTTCATAATTTATTGCTGCACAACCGCAAAGAGGCCATACAGCAAGGCCTGCAACCCAAAGCTGAAAAAGTAACCTGGTATTTTTGGAAGAGCGCTATGCTGAGCCGCAAAAAAATGAACAAGGGAAGTGCAAAAGTGAAAAACTTTATGTTGCAAACCTTCTTTAAAAAAACCTGGGGCGAACACCGCGACCTGCCTGTGGTAGCTGAGAAATCGTTTAACCAGCTGATGCGGGAACGAACAGGGAATAGGTGAAATTTCAGTTAAGGGGTTTTGATTTACGAATATACTACTGTTGGTGTGGAGAAGGCCAGCGCACCCTAACCCCTGACCCCTCTCCTGAAGGAGAGGGGAAGTCCTTCGAATGATGATCTTCTGAAATTAGAAGATGTGTGAAGCCAATCGTTTTATAAAATGTTGGTGTGGGATGAGGATGGAAAAAACTGGTATGACTTAGGTCGGTGCACCCTCAGCCCTGACTTCTCTCCAGTGGGAGAGGGGAAGTCCTCCGAATGATAATCTTCTTAAACTTAGTAGATATATGCAGCCAATCGTTTTATAAAATCTTCGTTTGGAACCTCAACTCCCTCTCCTTCAGGAGAGGGTCGGGGTGAGGGTGCGGCAGCCACTGCAACCCCCCATTCCCCCTCCACCATCGCCTCTAAGCATCTTTTGGCAGCTTCTGTTCGTTTGTTTATATTTGTTTGGTAATAGTTTAGTGTCTAAAGTTTAGAGAGTGAGAATCTCTATTAAACTATTCGCCGACTATTAGAATTTTGAAATTTAGGATTTAGAATTTATCACCCTTAACTATTCGAAAGAAATGATAAAAAATTACCTTTTAAAAACAATCGGGCTGTTTACCATCCTCAGTTTTTCTTTGTCTGCACAAAATCAAAAAACAAATTCAGGTCTCCTCAGTTCCCATTATAAAATTAAACAGGGGCTCATCGAGAATAAAGATTTTCTCACTAAAACAATTATCTGCAAAGTTAAACCGGAGCATGCCCAGCTTTGTTCCCCTGCTTATATCAACCATCCCCAGGTCATCAACCTGCTTAATTTATTCCAGGTGCAACAGCTGGCTAAAAAATTCCCGCAGCACAAATCTCCCGAACGTAAGTTCAACAGTCTGGGACAGGCTTACATCGATCTTTCCCTAATCTATGAATTAAAGTACAACGGCTCCATTTCACTTGAAAAAGCCATCAACAAATTACTTGAGACCGGAATTTTTGAATACGCCGAACCTCATTTTCTTCCTTACTTAGTCTACAACCCCAGCGACACCCTTTCAGATTCTACCCACCAGTACCACCTCGACCGGATTGAAGCCTACAGCGGCTGGAACATCAACAAAGGTGATACCAATGTAGTCATCGCCATTGTGGACACCGGCACCGACCCTTTGCACCAGGATCTGTCGGCTAACATCAAGCACAATTATGCCGACCCTGTAAACGGAACAGACGACGATCAGGATGGTTACACAGACAATTTTAGTGGCTGGGATTTAGGCATGGCAGACAATGACCCTATTTATGTAGCCAATGCGCACGGTGTGCACGTAAGCGGAATAGCCGCGGCCAAAACAGACAACATTACCGGAATTGCAGGCGTTGGTTTTAAATGTAAATTTTTACCCGTTAAAATTGCCGAAGACGCCGGCGGTGCGCTCATCGCTGCTTATGAAGGAATAGCTTATGCCGCCGATCACGGGGCACAGATCATCAACTGCTCCTGGGGCGGTGGCGGAACAGGCACATACGGACAAGACATCATCAATTACGCCTCCATTAACAAAGGCGCCCTGGTTGTTTCGGCAGCCGGAAACAACGGTTCATTTGAGGATTTTTTCCCGGCCTCCTACGACAATGTAATTAGTGTAGCAAGCACCAACGCTGCGGATGCCCGATCGGCTTTTTCCAATTTCAGTTACAATGTTGACGTATGCGCCCCGGGTTCACAGATTGTTTCCACCTGGCCGGGCAATACCTATATTCCTTCCGATGGCACATCCATGGCTTCGCCCTGTGCCGCAGGGGTTGCCGCCATTATCAAAGCCAATTTCCCAACTTATACAGGTTTACAGGTGGGCGAACAATTAAAAGCCACTACCGATTACATCTACAACATCAATGGCTCTTATATCAACAAATTAGGTACAGGCCGGGTGAATATGTACAAAGCCCTTACACAACTGAACACCAAATCTATTGTTATGACAAGCCGTGCTATTGTAGACAGCAACGACAATGTATTTATTGTGGGCGATACACTTTTTATTCGCGGAGTGTTTACTAATTTTCTTTCGGCGGTTACAGGAGCGAGCGCTAGCGTAAAACCATTTTTAGGGGGAAATTATTTAACACAGGTAGACACACTTACCGCACTCGGCAACATGGCTACACTGGGAACTGCAAACAATTACGCCGATCCTTTTAAATTTGTAATCAATGCAGGCACTCCTCAAAACCAGCAAATAGTATTTAAACTCAGGGTCTTCGACGGAACTTATTCCGCCAATTATTTTTTCACCATTACTGTAAACGTAGACTACATCAATATTAAAGTGAACGATGTATTCAGTACCATTACCAGCAAAGGAAAGATAGGCTACAACAAAGATCAGCAAGCCGAAGGACTGGGCTTTAAATACAACGGCATTCCTTTGTTGTACGAAGCAGGCCTGATGATTGGCTCCTCGCCGGCAATTGTTTCCGACTGTATACGTGGCGATAACGGCACAAATGCAGACACTGATTTTGTTGCAGTGAACACAGTGCACGAAGTCATTCCGCATGTAGTATCGGAATTTGATTTAACCGAAGTGTTTAGCGATGCCCACGCCTCGCCCTCACAGGATTTGTTGATCACCCAAAACACGTATGCCTGGAGCACTCCCGGTAATACAAAATACATTATCATAGAATACTTTATAAAAAACAACGGGGCCAATTTATTAGACAGTATGTTCGCCGGTATTTGCGCCGACTGGGATGTAGACGCAGCCACTTATGCCAGCAACAAATCCGATTACGACGCGGTGAGTAAAATGGGTTATACCTGGTGCACCAACAATGGTGGTAAATATGCAGGTATTAAATTGCTAACGCATACTGCACCGCCGGTATTTTATGGTGTAGACAATGTGAGCGGCGGCGGCGGCGGTATAGACCTTGTTGTAGCAGGTTTTACCACTCCACTTAAATACACGGTATTGTCTACCCAGCGTTCACAGGCCGGTAACACAGCCACCGCAGGCAATGATGTTTTAAATGTAATGAGTTCAGGCCCTTTCACACTAAACGCCGGCGATACGGCTAAAGTAGCCTTTGCCCTGCTTGCGGGAGATAATTTATTAGACATTCAGAAAAGCGCCGACAGCGCACAGTTCCATTACGATGGTACACACACCTTTTTTGGGATCAATCAGCAAAATACAGCATCCGGTATAAAAGTGTATCCTAATCCGGCCAGTAACAACCTTAGTTTTGTCTTTCAAAATACACGCCTCGAAAATACAAGTATTAGCATTGTAAATATGCTGGGGCAAACTGTACAAACTATTCCTGTGAACAATACAGCCGGAGGAAGTACAAAAATTAATGCAGACATAAGTAACTTACAGAATGGTACTTATTTTTACCGCATCAACACAGGTGATAAATTAACGGTGGGGAAAATTATTATTAGTAAATAAAAAATTAATCATTGCGATCCGAAAAACAAAAGCTACAGAGTAGCCGGACATTCTTAGCACAACAACAATTTAAACAAGCACGGCTACAGAGTAGCCGAACTAACTTTTTCATATTCTTCTTCACCCACAACAACGGCAAAAGTCGCATAGTTGATTAAAAGATCAGCAATAAAATTTCTGTCCGGTAAAATTTTTGCTTCATGCAAAGTGATGATTTTTTTTGTTCCGATCAGCTGCACCTCCTCAAAGGCCGACAATGAGTGTATCTTAAAATAACTTTTGCCATTCAGGTACATCCTGTATTGTGGAAATTTTATATTTTCAAGTTCTCGAATCATTTCTATGCAGGCATTTTTGTTTAAAGTAGCGCAACACCTCCATCGGCAGTATGGCGATACCATACAGGATGTATGCCTGGTATTACCGAATAAAAGGGGGGCCTTGTTTTTAAAACAACACCTGGCAAAGGTATACAACAAAACTATATGGCTGCCCGAAATAATAGCCGCCGAAGAATTTATTGTTGCCCTGGCTGGCGTTAACGTTGCCGATAACATTACCTTAACCACCGAACTCTACAAAGCTTACTGCACAGTGCTGGAGGCGAATGCCGAACCTTTTGAACGTTTTGTAAAATGGGCCAGCATTATGCTGCACGACTTTAACGAATGCGACCGTTACTTAGTAAACGCCAAAGACTTGTTTGGCAACCTGCGCGACGTAAAAGAAATTGAAAACTGGAGCCTGGCCGAAAACGACTTAAGCGCTTTTCAGCAACAGTACCTCGCTTTTATGAGCAGGCTCGGCACTATTTACGAAGTGTATGTTCAGCAATTGCTCGGACAAAACATGGTGTACCAGGGCCTCGCATACAGGCTTGCAGTAAACAAACTGAAAGACAACCGATTTATTCAACAGTATAAAAAATTTATTTTCTGTGGGTTCAACGCCTTAAACAAAGCAGAAGAAAAAATTATTCTTGACTTGTGCCGCGATAAAAAAGCAGAAGTACTGTGGGATGCCGATCGTTATTATGTTGACAACAAACAACAGGAAGCCGGGAAATTTTTACGCAAACATTTTTCACACCCCCTGTTTCAGCACGATAATTTTATTGACGATGAACTTTCCACCTCCACCAAAACCATCGAAATAATTGGTGTACCCAAAAACATGGCACAAGCTCTAAGTGCTTCGCAACAGCTAACCAATTTAATCCACAAAGGCGAAAACCCAGGCAGCATGGCGGTGGTATTGGCCGACGAATCATTGATGTTTCCTGTACTTTCTACCATCCCCGAAGAAATTGAGGATGTGAACGTAACATTAGAATACCCTTTTAAACAAACTACCCTTTACGATTTCATTGAAAAATTACTGAGCCTGCACATACATCGTTCGGCCTCCTCCAAACGTGCAGCTTTTTATTACAAGGACCTGATCAGGTTGTTGTACAATCCTTATTTCCGTTTATTGCTGCGCGAAAAGAACAAAGTGCAAAAAATAATCCGGCAATTAACCGGTAACAACATCAGCTACATCAGCAACAGTACATTAAAACATTATTTTGAAGAAACATACAGCGACATTGACTTTTTATTTGAGGGCTGGGAAAACACGCATGAGGCTATACTTAGCATAGAAAGCCTTGTTGAAAAACTCCGGACTGTATTGCTTCACAACAAAATAACAGACCAGCGCATGGCCCTGGAAACAGAATTTTTATTTGAATTCTCCAAATTACTCAACCGCATCAAATCAATTTCAGGCTCGGTGGATTTTATGAGCGACCTGCGTTCATTCCGTATACTGCTTCAGCAATTGGTGGCAACGGCCTCCGTCCCTTTTTATGGCGAACCGCTGAAAGGCCTGCAAATAATGGGTGTATTGGAAACACGTACACTTGATTTTGAAAACGTGATTTTACTTTCGGTGAACGAAAATGTATTGCCCTCCGGTAAATCCACCAACTCTTTCATTCCTTTCGATTTAAAAAAATTCTTTGGCCTGCCCATCTATTCTGATAAAGATGCGGTTTACGCTTATCACTTTTACCGCTTGTTGCAAAGGGCCAAAAACATAACACTCATCTACAATACAGAAGCCGATCGTTTTGGCAATGGTGAAAAAAGCCGTTTCATTACCCAGTTGATAAACGAATTGGCCGAAACAAATAAAAACATCACCATTAAAGAGCGGGTGCTTTCCGGCAGCCTGCAACATTCAGGGGCAAACAGCGCTATCGTTATTCCAAAAAACGAAGCCATCTTATCAAAGTTATACGACAAAGCTGTTGATCCCGAGCGTTCAGGCTTTTCGCCTTCCTCCTTAAACACCTTTAAAGAATGTTCGCTTCGTTTTTATTTTCAGTATGCCGCAGGGATAAAAGAAACCGAAGAGATGGAAGAAAACATTGAAGCCAATACCCTGGGGACTATTATCCACGAGGTGCTTGAACGTTTGTACGAACCTTTTACCGGCAAGCTGATTTCATCAGCAGAGCAAAAAAAATTACAGGCTTCGGTTGATTTTCAAACCCGCGAAGCCTTTCATAAACATTTCTCTTCTTCAGAAATCACCAGTGGGAAAAATTTACTCGCAGTGAACGTAGTAAAACTTTATACCGAAAAAATTCTGGCTGCCGATAACCAATATATCAGTGATTTAGCCGCAAAAAATCAATTGCTTACTTTGTACGGATTAGAAAAACAACTGAGCTCTACTCTGCAATTGAATGTGAACGGGAAAGGAATCAATGTAAAAATTTCGGGTACCTGCGACAGGATTGATTTTAGTCCAGGTGTATTCCGGATTGTCGATTACAAATCCTCCATAAGAAGCGGAAAAGATGTATTTGAGTTTACCGGCTTTGAAACCCTGTTTGAAAAAAGCGGCTACAATAAAATGTTTCAATTGTTTATGTACGCCTGGCTGGCATGCAAAAATGGGCTCAGCACCCCCGAAAAAGTTTCTCCCTGTATTATCCCCTTTAGAAGCGACAAAAATCAGGTGTATCACATTACACAAAACAAGAAACAACTTATTTTTAGTGCTTCCCTCCTATCAGAGTTTGAACAGCATTTAAGTGCCTTTATTGAAAGAATAATGGACCCTGCGCAGGATTTTGTTCAGACAAAAGACATAGAAACCTGCCAGTTTTGTGCTTATAATACGATTTGTAACAGATAATCAATTCACCACTCACTCGGATCACTAAGGAAACACTAAGGTTTAAATATTGTATGCAGCGCACAGACTGGATACAATATACAGGGTACAGCATACAAGATCTCAGTGCCTTAAGCTCGGTCGTTGAAGCTACAATGCGAGCGCAGGGGTACAACTCTCTGTGAAACTCTGTATCCCCTGCGCCCTCTGTGTTGAAAAACTCAGTGAGTCTGAGTGCCCTGAGTGCCTTAGTGGTAAAAGCCCTACTTTTCAACAGTTTTTGGTTAAATAAAAAGACCCTGCAAAAAGTTTTTTTCCACCTGAATTCCCTACCTTTCGTTTCTTATTCAAGCAATACACAATATTATAATCATGAAGGCATACGTATTTCCCGGGCAAGGTTCTCAGTTTCCGGGTATGGGCAAAGAGCTGTACGAAAACAACCCCGCCGCAAAAGCTTTATTTGAGCAGGCCAACACCATCCTCGGATTCCGCATTACAGATACTATGTTTAACGGCACCGAAGAAGAATTAAAACAAACAAAAGTTACACAACCCGCTATATTCCTTCATTCTGTTGTACTGGCCAGCACATTAAGTAATTTTAAACCCGACATGGTTGCCGGGCATTCCCTGGGTGAGTTTTCAGCCCTGGTAGCCAATAAAACCCTGTCGTTTGAAGATGCTTTGGTATTGGTGTCCAAAAGGGCGCTGGCCATGCAAAAAGCCTGTGAAATGAACCCCTCCACCATGGCCGCTATTTTAAACCTCGACGACAAGGTGGTGGAAGCCATTTGCGCCGAAATAAGCAAAGAGGGAAATGTGGTGGTAGCGGCTAATTACAATTGCCCCGGACAACTGGTCATCAGCGGTTCAACAGAAGGAATAAGCATTGCCTGCGAAAAATTAAAAGCAGCCGGGGCCAAACGTGCATTGGTATTGCCGGTTGGAGGAGCCTTCCATTCCCCTTTAATGGAACCTGCCCGTGTTGAATTGGAAGCCGCCATTAACGCTACTAAATTCAGTGAACCTGTTTGCCCCGTTTACCAGAATGTAAATGCCAGAGCAGTAAGCTCTCCCGAAGAAATTAAAAGAAACCTTGTCGCACAATTAACGGCCCCCGTAAGATGGACGCAAACCATGGAGCAGATGATTGCCGATGGAGCAAGTACTTTTACAGAAGTGGGGCCCGGTAAAGTATTGCAGGGATTAGTAAAAAAAGTGAATAAAGATATTGAAGCCCTGAGCGCTTAAATAAAACATAGTTTTAAAACGAACAAAATGAATTTTAAAACCCTGCTGTTGTTACTTGTTTTTTGTAGTCCACTGGCCCAGGTCAAGGCGCAGTTTTTACGGGGCCTTGGTATTTTCGGGAGCTGCACCACTTCGCGGCATCAATATACAAATACCAATCCGGTCGATTCAACCAATATACATGCAATGCCTGAAAACCACAACGCTGCCGAACGCATCAGCTGGGGAGCAGGCGCGGTGGTTGAAATGCTTCCTTTCGAAAGGTTCAGGCTGCGTACCGAATTAGAATACATCAACAAAGGCTCTAAAGAAAACGAGTTGCTAAACCCCTTTACCGACGAGCACCAAAAAGGCACCAATAAATATTCTTACATTGGCTTAAACAACTTTCTCACCTTCAGGCTCGAAGGCGATTACGCGGCCTGGTATATACTGGCTGGTGCCAGGTTGGAATACAACCTGCGTAAGTCTACCCCCGCTTATTCATACATAGCCGGAAACTTCCGTAAATTGGCCATTAGCCCTGATGTTGGAATTGGCACTGAATTGATAACACTTGGCCGTTTCAGGTGGTTTACTGAATTGCATTACAACCCCGACGTATTTAAACAATATAAAAAAGACCAGGTATGGGCCAACAACCGCACCTGGGAATTAAGAATTGGCCTGATGTTGAGACCAAAACGAATGTTGGACATCGATTGCAATGCCCCACGTTACATAGAATATTGACGCATAATAAAAAGCAAAAAATGGTAATATCGAAAGAAGCTTTGTTTTCATTAACCAAAGGGGTAATGATGCCACAGGAAGAAATGCTTGAAGTGGCACGAAAAAAAGGAAGCATGTACATTGGCATGCCCAATGAAATTGCCTACCAGGAAAACCGCGTCCCTTTGGTGCCTGATGCCGTAGCCGTTTTGATAAACAACGGACACCGTGTTATTATTGAAACCAATGCAGGCAAAGCAGCTAACTTTCAGGACAATGATTACAGTGAAGCCGGTGCCGAAATTGCTTATTCCTCGCAGGACATTTACAAGGCAGACACCATTGTGAAAATTGCGCCGCCCACATTAGACGAAATGGAGATGATGAAACCCAAGCAGACTTTGTTTTCTGCCCTGCAATTTTCAACACAACCACAGGAGTTCTTAAAAAAATTAACCCAGAAAAAAATTAACGCCGTTGCCATCGACTGGATTACAGATGACCAGGGGATTTTTCCGGCTGTCAGAGCCATGGGCGAAATTGCCGGCGGGGCTTCCATATTAATTGCCGCCGAATACCTTACCAACACCAACAACGGAATGGGTTCTATACTGGGCGGTATTGCCGGTATTTCTCCTACCGAAGTAATTATTATTGGTGCAGGTACTGTTGGGGAGTTTGCAGCCCGCGCCGCATTAGGCCTGGGCGCTTATGTAAAAGTATTCGACAACTCTACTTCACGCTTGCGCAGACTTCAGAATATTTTAGGAACCCGTGTATTTACTTCTGTTATACAACCAAAAGTATTGGCCAAACATTTAAAAAGTGCCGACGTGGTGATTGGTGCCTTACGCTCACGTACCGGGCGAGCACCTGTAGTTGTGACCGAGAACATGGTAACCGATATGAAAATGGGCGCTGTTATTGTTGATGTGAGTATAGACCAGGGCGGATGTTTTGAAACGTCGGAAGTAACCAACCATTCCAAACCGATTTTCCGAAAACACGGTGTTATACATTATTGTGTACCCAATATTGCTTCGCGTGTATCGCGCACCGCATCCTACGCTTTCAGCAACATCTTCTCACAAATAATGCTGAACATGGGTGACGAAGGCGGTTTTGAAAGCCTGCTGCGTAAAGATCCCGGTGTTCGCAACGGGGTGTATTTATACAACGGTGTACTCACCAACCAGTTTTTAGCCGAAACATTTAATATGCCATTTAAGGATATTAATCTTTTAATGGCGATGTTCTGATTTATTTCCATTCGAAAACAGTTTAATAGTTCTTTTGTTTATTCGTTTCGTTTTATGGATAGCGCATTGAACTATTAAACGAATAAACTATTGAACTTTAATTTTTAACTTATCATGACTTTCGCACATCGTTTAAAATTATACGGCTTTGGTTTTTTAATCGGCGTACTTATACTTTCCATTATTTTAAAAGGTAAAAAATGTTCGAGCCCCAACCAGTTAAAAATGGAGGAGCTTAAATTACAATACATGGTGTTTTCCGACAAAGCCAAATGCCAGTTGACTTGTTTGGGATTAACAGAACAAGCCTTTAAAACAGAACTCAACAAATGCCGTGTGAATTACGATATGACAGACATACAGGCCAAACCCTGCGGTAAATATTTTGTTGAAGGAATTAAAAAACAAGAACTTAAATTTTCTGTTTTATTTGAAGATTGCGATACCCTTTCGAAAGTGATAGAATTGAATATCAGCAATAAAGATCAAGCTTGTGATTGTAAATAATTAAGCCGGAAAAATGGAACCTGTTTTGTTATGCAAAGCTCCGAGTGGAGAACTAATTTTTCTTTTCCTGTTAATTTTAGGATTATTTATAGCATCAATCATTTTGGGAATTATCAATGTTTTTAAAGCTAAAGGAAGTTCAAAAATTTTATATTTTACTATTGTAATGGGAGCCTTATCTTCAATTTTAGGCCTCATAATAGGACTGTTGACAAGCACATCTATTGTTTTCTTCATTTCAATTATTCCTGTAGTATTATCCATCATAACTTATTATAAAAATAAACCGTAAACCTGTTTGGCTAAACAACTAATAGCTATAATCTAAATGAAGTGTAATGTGGTAGCCCTGTAAATACCAATTTTATCAATACAAATTAGCAATTTTAGAAATCTCCAGTGGTTTTAAAAGGATAATTTTTCTTCCGTTGATTTCTATCAGGCCTTCTTCCTTAAAAACATGCAGCAACCGCACCAGCGTTTCACGGGCAGTGCCCACAAATTTCGACAAATCATCACGCGAAAGGTCAAGTTCAACGGGTTTTTTTTCCTGGTTTTCCTTTTTAAACTTATCCCTCAATATCAATAAGCTTAAAGCCAAACGTTCGCGTACTGTTTTTTGTGCAAACACGGTAAGGCTGTTTACCAATACCCCAAACTCGTGACTCATTACTTTTAGCAGGCGCTTCGATAAAACCGGGGAAGTTTGCAAAGCCAGCAAAAAAACATCCTTTGGAATAAATGAAATGATCGATTCTTCGATTGTACTCGCTGTATCTGTATATTTTTCTTCGCTGATCAAAGCATGATAACCCAATAATTCCCCTTTACGGCACACATAAAAAATCTGCTCCCTGCCATCCTTATCGGTTTTGTATTTTTTTATCTTTCCCTTTTTTATATAATAAATTCCGGTTGGGTAACTTCCTTCCCTGAACAATATTTCCCCCTTTTTATAGGTATGCGTTGTCAGGTTTTTGTTCAATAAAGCCAAATCAATTTCGGGCAACCCCTCAAAAATAGAATCGCTGTTAAAATTAAATTTATCAAATGGGAAATCAATATTCTGCACTTCGTACTATATAAAAAACCAAAACATAAAAGTAACATTTTTCGGGGTCTTATTAAATTGTGATATTGGTCACATAAAAACATAAACAAAAGTCACAATTTCATATCTCCTTAAGTCAAAGGTATTGTGCCGGTAACGAAATACATTTGCCTTCTGATTCACCCATACATGGTTTTTGTTGTAAGGAAAAGAAGGCCAAAAAAAGAGAGCGCCCTTCCCGAAAATTACAAACACCCTGGAATGGTCAGGCCATCACTTAAATTAAACGGATAAAACATGTACTCTAAACGAAAATCAGAATTAAGCAAATTGGGGCTAAGCGCTATTAAACAGGCCTTTTGGAATTTAAGCGTTCCTGTTTTAGTAGAAGAAACAATTTTTTTGGGACAGGGCAACTTAACCGATACAGGTGCCCTGGCATGCAATACCGGCGAGTTTACCGGACGTTCACCTAAAGATAAATACATCGTTTTTGATAAAAACACTGAAAAAAGTATTTGGTGGGGAGAGGTGAATAACCTTGTTTCGATTAATGTTTTTGATAAAATACGGAAACGGATGCTTGCTTACCTGACGGATAGAGATGTTTACATTAAGGATGCTTATGCCTGCGCATCGGATAAATATAAACTGAATATCCGGGTGATAACTGAGTATCCCTGGCAAAATTTATTTGTACACAATCTGTTTTTACGCCCTACAGAAGCTGAACTGAGCCTGTTTGAACCGGAGTGGACTGTTTTATGCGTACCCGGTTTTAAAGCTGATCCCAAAACAGACCTTATCCGCTCTCCAAATTTTACTATAATTAATTTCACAAACAAAACAATATTAATCGGGGGATCGGCCTATACAGGAGAAATAAAAAAAGGAATTTTTACTGTTCTGAATTATTTACTTCCTACCCAATACAAAGCATTATCAATGCATTGTTCAGCGAATATTGGAGAAAAAGGGGATACCGCAATTTTTTTCGGTTTATCAGGAACCGGTAAAACAACTTTGTCTGCCGACCCCGGACGTAAATTGATAGGAGATGATGAACACGGCTGGGACGAAAACTCGGTCTTTAATTTTGAAGGGGGTTGCTACGCAAAATGCGTGAACCTGAGCCAGGAAAAAGAGCCACAAATATTCGGCGCCATTAAGTTTGGCACCCTGTTGGAAAATGTTGAATTTTATAAAGACACGCAAACAGTAGACTATGCAAATGTTTTTAAAACAGAAAACACAAGGGCTGCTTATCCTATACATTATATCCATAATGCAGTAGAGCCATCAATTGGTAAGACTCCTGAAAATATTTTTTTCTTAACAGCAGATGCCTTTGGGGTTTTACCTCCCATTTCAAAATTAAATGCAAGCCAGGCCATGTATCATTTTATTTCGGGGTATACTGCAAAGGTAGCGGGTACCGAAGCAGGAATTACTGAACCACAAACCACTTTTTCAGCTTGTTTCGGAAAACCATTTTTGCCCCTGCATCCCACAAAGTATGCCGAACTATTGGGCGAAAAATTAAAGGATACATCCATTCGTGTATGGCTCATCAATACCGGATGGACAGGCGGAAGTTACGGCACAGGCCGGCGTATTCAACTGGCTTATACACGCGCCATGATTACCGCTGCTTTAAACGGCAGTTTAAAAAATGTTGAATACAGGGAGCACGAAATATTTGGTTTGCAAATGCCCACAACATGTCCCGGTGTACCTTCTGAATTATTAAACCCTTACACAAGCTGGAAAGACAAAGAAGAGTACAAAGAAACAGCATTGAAACTGGCCAGGGCTTTTTCTGTGAATTTCGAACAATATAAAAATTCTTCAAACGCTGCTATACTGGCAGGCGGGCCAAAAATTACAGCAACTAAACAAGTAACAAAATAACACCAACAAATCAGCTTATGAATTATCCCGGAGATTTATTGTATACCAAAGACCACGAATGGGTTCGTTTTGAAAATAATGTTGCTATTGCAGGTATTACTGATTTTGCTCAAAAAGAATTGGGTGATATTGTATACTTAGACATAACAAGCCTTAATGAAACACTGAACAGGGAGCAGGTATTTGGAACAATAGAAGCGGTTAAAACCGTTTCGGATCTGTTTATACCCGTTAGCGGAACAGTGCTTGAAATTAACCAAAAAATAAATGATGCGCCGGAGCTGGTGAACAAAGACCCTTATGGCGAAGGGTGGATAATAAAAATAAAAGCATTGCATGAAGATGAAAAAAAAGATTTGTTATCTGCAGATGCTTATAAAAAATTAATTGGTGCTTAAAACAAAAAGAAAAAATAAACTGGAGTTAACAGAAGAAAACTTTAACCGTTTACTTCCGGAATATTTGCAAAGGGCTTCAAAAATTTATTTTACGCCCATCCACATTGCCCGAATAGCAGCCCAATGGCTGACCGAAGGCAGGAGAAATTGTGTATTGGACATTGGTGCCGGGGTGGGTAAGTTTTGTATTACGGGTGCAATAAATTCCAATGATTTTTTTTGTGGTATCGAATACAGGCCAAGCCTTGCCGGGCTGGCCAATGATCTAATCAGCCATTTTAAAATTAAGAATGCAGTGGTTCAGAATGGAAATGTAACAGAGGTTGATTTTGCCAACTTCGATGCGTTTTATTTTTACAACCCTTTTTATGAAAACCTTGAGTTTGCAAAACAACTAAATAATGAAGTAAAGCTTGCTGGTGAATTATACGGTAATTATTCTACAATTACCCGGAATAAACTGGAGATGACCAAAACGGGTACCCGCCTGGTTACTTACCATGGCAATAATTTCGAAATTCCAGAGTCGTTCCAAAAAATAAAAGAAACAGAAGACAGATTTTTAAAACTTTGGGTCAGGAAATGATTGCAGAATACATTCGTTTAAATATCCCTGTAAAGGATGAGGAATTTGATAAAATTTATCCGGTACAGCTACAAAAGCTGTCGGGTCGCCACTTTACAAAAGTAGCCGTAGCCATCAAAGCCGCACGGTTTTTGGCCACACAGCCCAATCAAAAGATATTGGATATAGGCTGCGGGCCAGGTAAATTTTGTTTTATCGCGGGTTCATATAACAATGCCTCTTATACAGGCGTTGATTACAGGAAACATTTTATTGAACTATGCACAAAGCTGAGCCATAAGCATCACTTTAAAAATGTAAACTTTATCCATGCCGATATTAAAGAAATTGATTTCTGTTATTACAATGGATTTTATTTCTTCAATTCATTTCAGGAACATATTGATAAAAGCGCACAACTGGATGATACAATTGAAACAAGTATCGAAAAATTTAATGACTATACAGCCTATTTAAAAAAGGAATGGGGTAAGTTACCTGCAGGAACACGCATTGCAACCTACCATGCTTATCTCAACCAGGTTCCTTCTTCATATAAATTAATAGATATGCATTTCGATGGTTTATTAAAATGTTGGGAGAAAGTTACCGATAGGTAATAAATTGCCTTAACCAATTATTTCCTTCAACGCTCACATAAAAATGAAAAAAATAAAAGACCTGGTGAGTTTTTTTTACCCCCTTATGCTTGAGGCACGGAAAGGTAAAGTGAACCCTTACCTGGAAGTAATGAAGTACAAGGGTAAAAACATCCTGAACAGCCAAACCGTAAATTATTCTTACGGAGGATTGCATACCATATTTAATGAATTATTTGAAAAAATAAAACTGCAAAAATATACCTTTAAAAATATACTCGTCTTAGGAATGGGGGCCGGAAGTGTCATTTCTTTATTAAGGGATAAATACAAAATTGATTGCAACATCACGGCTATAGAGAAAGATGAAGTGGTAATAGAACTGGCAAAAAAATATTTTAATGTTGACCGTTTCAAATCACTGACTATTGTTCATGAAGACGCTTATACATATACCACCCAAACCAGGGAACGCTATGATTTAATTATTTCTGATTTGTTTATTGACGGAGATGTTCCTGAAATATTTGCCTCAAAAAAATATTTATTGAATTTAAGAAGGATTGCTGAGAACAACTGCTGCATTATTTACAATAAAATGACTGATAAACCCATCCATAAAAATGAATTCATTAGTTTATTTGAGAACTTTGAACAGATTTTTCCGGGGGCAGTGGCACATCAATTTGTAGCCCATGGAACAGAAAACAGCTTATTGTATTATGAACATTGAGTTTAACCTGCATGGGCAACATAACAAGCACCGTGTTGTATTAAAATAAAACGAATTAAAACAGCCGGAAAAAAATCACAGGTTTTGAGAAATTGTTTTATTTATTTCATTGAATCACCTGGCGCACATTTATTTTTTATGAATTTTTCGGGGTTCATTTTAAATGTTTGCAAACATTCATAAGAATGAAAATGATAAACTTTTCCGCCCGATTTATAATCATACGATTCGGCCAGATTTACTTTGACCCCGCAAACAAGGTCAATGATATTATCGTTTGGAACACATTTTTTCTCTAAAAAGTTTTTTGGATTTGCTTTAAAAGACGCCCTGCAATCATAAGAGTCGAAATAATATTTTTTCCCGGCGTACCTGTAGCTGTATGATTCCGGTTTATTTACTTTCATGCCACATACAAGGTCAACAACAGTATCCCCTTGCACTGGCTTTTTTGTGGTACATGAAGTAAACACACTTGCTGCGAGTAAAAAAGTTGCTATTCTGTTTCGGGTATTTTTCATTGGATTAAAAATTAATTGCTGTCTGCGAATTAAAGCATAAACCAATGGCCGCGGCATGACCCTGCTCAAATAACGATGTGATTTAAATCAGTTTGATAACGGATAGTAGTCGGCTGGTCGAAGCCGGAGCAATTGCTCATCCTCACATCAAAGCCTTTTTTCGTATATTTGATGCTTTGTGATTTTTAAGAAAATGGATTTGAAAAACGATTTGATATTACGGGCTGCCAAAGGCGAAACTACTGAACGCACACCTGTGTGGCTGATGCGCCAGGCCGGGCGTATTTTACCGGAATACAGGGCCGTAAGGGCCAAAACAAAAAACTTTATTGAGTTTGTTAAAAACCCCGAACTGGCTGCCGAAGTAACCATTCAACCGGTAGATATACTGGGGGTGGATGCTGCCATTATATTCTCTGATATACTGGTGATACCCGAAGCTATGGGACTTCCTTATCAAATGATTGAAGCCAAAGGCCCCTGGTTCGAAAAAACCATTCAAACCAAAGCAGATATTGAACAACTGCTCGTTGCGCAGTCCGGTGATTTGCAATACGTAATGGATGCCCTGCGTTTAGCCAAACAAGGCCTCCACAACAGGGTTCCGCTCATTGGTTTTTGTGGCGCCCCCTGGACCATTTTTGCTTACATGATTGAAGGCAGCGGTAGCAAGACCTTCAGTAAAGCCAAAAAGTTTTTATACACCCATCCTGAGCTCTCGCATTTGTTGCTCGAAAAAATTACCCAAAGCTCCATCAATTATTTAAAAGGGCAAATAGAAGCCGGTGCAGATATGCTGCAGATATTTGATTCCTGGGCGGGAGTACTGAGTCCACAACAATACAGCGAGTTTGCATTAAAATACATTTCGAAAATTTGTGACGCTATTGATTTTCGTGTTCCGGTCACCGTATTTGCCAAAGACGCTTTTTTTGCCCGCAAAGAAATGAGTACACTCAAATGCAACACCATTGGCCTCGACTGGACCATGAACATTGAAGAATCCCGTGCCCTGTGCAGCAACAAAACCTTGCAGGGCAATGCCGACCCCTGTTTGTTGTATGCCGACGCCGCTACCATTAAAACAGAAACCCATAAAATGCTCAAAGCATTTGGCCCTTCTAAATACATTGCCAACCTGGGCCACGGCCTGTACCCCGATACGGAAAAGGACAAGGTAAAACTGTTTGTTGATATTATTAAGGAATACCAGCATGCAGGTGCAACAAAAATATTAACCTGAATCTCTCTTTTGACTTTTGACTTCTAATTTTTAACTTAACCTTGCAACATCCACTAAATGAGCGAGCATAAAAAACATCCTACCGGTCTTTATTATTTATTTTTTGCCGAAATGTGGGAACGTTTCGGTTATTACCTGATGATTGGGATATTTACCCTTTACCTCAAAGAGTCTGTGGACAAAGGCGGCTACGGAATGGACAACAAAGAAAGTGCGGACATATACGGAACCTTTATTGCTTTTGTTTTCCTGACTCCTTTTATAGGTGGATTATTGGCAGATAGAAAATTAGGGTATCGTTTGTCGATAACCATTGGCGGTTTATTAATGGGATCGGGATATTGCCTGCTCGCCGTTCACAACAGCACCGTTTTTTACATCGCCTTATTCCTTATTATCATAGGCAATGGTTTTTTTAAACCCAATATCTCCACCTTACTTGGCAACCTTTATAACGACGAGCGTTATAAAGGTTACAAAGACTCAGGCTACAATATCTTTTACATGGGTATTAACATTGGCGCATTAATATGCAATTTCATTGCTGCATTTATGCGTAACAATTATGGCTGGTCCTTTGCATTTTTATCAGCTGGTATAGGTATGTTTATTGGAATCATTATTTTCAGGGTGGGAATGAAACATTACAAACATGCGGATGTAATTAAACCTGTAAAACCAGAAGACACCCCGCTTTCAAAAATTATTTACCAGATTTTATTACCTGCAATTGGCGCCGGTATACTGGGTTGGATGATTCCCGGAAATATTATTGGTAGTGACAGTACAGATGCCTTCATCTGTGCTTGTTTCCCCATTGTTTGGTTTTACTGGAAAATATACGCTAAAGCCGATGTTTTGGAAAAAAAACCAATCGGAGCCATGTACACCATCTTTATAGTGGTAATTGTATTCTGGGCGGTATTTAAACAAAACGGTACAGCGCTCACTACCTGGGCCGATAATTACACCGATAGGAAAATTCCTGAACAAGTATTACCCGTGTTCCAAACCCTTAAGCTCTCACAAAACGATACAGCAAAAAACTATCACCTCCCGGTGCTGGATGAACAATTCAGAAAAGTAAAAGACGCGAAAGGGGAAGTGATTAAATGCAACGATTACCCGGCTTATTTTAAAAACCTTGACAAGAGTCAATATCCGCCCGAAGGACAACCTGTTCGATTGATCTCAACCGAACTTTTCCAATCTGTAAATCCAGGCTGGGTAGTTGCATTAACTCCCTTAGTCGTGGCTTTTTTTGCTTTCCTAAGGAGAAGAAAAAGAGAACCCTCCACCCCTTCTAAAATCACCTGGGGTTTGTTCATCAGTTCCTTATCTCCCCTCATAATGGTAATGGCCGTTTGGTATTGCCACAACGGTATGGAAAAAGCAAGTCCGCTTTGGTTGATTGCAACCTACGGTGTAATTACCGTCGGTGAATTGTTTTTAAGCCCCATGGGCTTGTCCATGGTTTCAAAATTATCGCCGGCAAGGCTTACCGCTTTAATGATGGGCGGCTGGTTCCTGGCTACTTCCATTGGCAATAAACTTAGCGGTATTCTCGCTACCTTCTGGGACAAGTACGATAACAAAGCTTTGTTTTTTATTGTAAACAGCCTGTTGCTGGGCCTGGCTACTTTAGCTTTATTGTTAATGCTAAAACGCCTGAACCGTGTTTTTAAAGAGTATGTTTGATTGACGAGGTACGATTGACGAGGTACGAATATACTAATGTTGGAGTAATGAAGTACTATTGACGAATACTGGTTTTTAGAAGGGTTAAATACACAGCCTGAATACAACATACAATGTACAGCATACAATAATTTGCGAATGCTGAAAAAATATTTAATTTTATAAAAAACACTACTTTTTGAAGGAAACATTTATTGATATTTTAGGACTTCATATACTTGAACCCGTAACTGTACTTACCGATATACTTTTAAGTATTTTCTGCATTTATTTTTACAACAAGCTTAATTTCCAAGGCAATCAGGCTTTGCTGGGGAAGTACTGGCGCCTCTTTTTCCTCTTTATTGGACTCGCCACTTTCATTGGCGCCATTGCGCATGGTTTTAAATCCTATTTTTCCGAAGAAGTGTATTACTTTGTTTGGATGACCATGAATGTAAGCAGCATCCCTTCTTCCTATTATTTATTAAAAGCCACCATTGAACTCTCGGAATTTACAGATGAACAGAAGGCAAAATTAACCCGTATTTCATTTTTCGCTATGCTGTTATTAACCATATTTACCATGTTGCTCAACAACTTTGTACTTATTAAAATAAACGCAGCCATTGTTATCATATTGGCCCTCATCAGGCATTACCACACCTATAAAAAAGGTTATTCGGGCAGCGGTTATATTGTAGCAGGTTTTGCTTTTTCCCTGTCTTCCGTTGTGGTTCATTCCGCGCAACTTTCGATCAGTGAATGGTTCAATTTTAAAGACATCAGTCATGTAATTATGAACATCAGTCTTTACATCATCTTCACCGGTGTTTTATTAAAAACCAAAGCCCTGCAAACAGAAAAGCGAAAAATTTAAACGCTGGTTTTTCTAAAAAATTCATTTTTGAAACACTTTCTGGTAATTATACATTTTAGTTGTACCAAACGAAAGCCTTTTACCATTTAAAACCAGGCACTTAAGCCTTGATCCGAAAAATACAAGCCCCCGGGCGGACGTAATTATTGGAAATTTTATTCTTTCTTTCTTCCTGAGTAAAAAATATGTTTGCTGCATAGCTTACTTATTTTTATTCACCCTCAAAACCCTAATCATGACTAAAAAAACTACGAATGGACTTATTTTTGGATTCGTTTTTCACCTGCTTTTTGCCTTCACTGCAAAAGCGCAGATTACACCAACCGTGCCTTTCACAACTGCCGATCATCAACGCCAGTGCATTGGTTATATAACACAGTGGGACGCCTGGAAAGGAACGGCCCAGGGTGTACTTCCGCATTCGTACAACCACCTCAATATTGATTATTCCCAGTATACGATTTTAAATTTTTCTTTCTTCGGTGTAGCCCAGGACGGCTCTTTGCACAGCGCCGATTTCCGAAACAAACAAATTTACCAGAGCGGACAGGTGCAAAGCCCGGCTGCACTTGTAAACAACGATATTTACAGCAGCTTTGATGAATTTTTTCTGAAGGGGGACGTACAGGCCTTCTGGACAGTAGACACTTATTTACAGGGTTTGGGTTATGTAGACAATGGCAACGGAACCTGGAAAAATACCATTACCAATGAAACCGGTTCTATGTCGACGGGTATTATTGAAGTAAAACAAAACCCGGCTTTCAGAAGCATATTTTCTGTTGCCCACTCGCACAACGTTAAAGTAATGGCTTCTGTGGGTGGCTGGAGCATGTGTAAACACTATGGAGATGTGGCTGCTGATCCCGCCAAACGAACAAAATTCACCAACGATTGTAAAAAACTGATTGCAATGGGATTCGATGGAATTGATATTGACTGGGAATACCCTGGCCGTTCAGGAATGAATTTCACAGGAAATTCAGCAGACTTTAATAATTATGCTTTATTAATTGAAGAGATAAGAGCGGCCATTGGAAGCACTAAACTATTAACCGGTTGTTTTTCACCTGTAGTTAAACCAAACGAATTTGATTGGGCCCGTTTAAACAATTCAATGGATTATTTTAACATGATGACTTACGATTACAACGGGGGCTGGTCGGTTAAAGCCGGTCACAATGCACCTTTGTACGATTACCCGAACGAAGAATACCAGGGATTTTCGTTAGACGCCACACTCGACAGTTTGATAAAACGAGGAGTCAACCTTCAAAAAGTAAACCTCGGCGGGGCTTTTTATGGACGCAGTGTAATCTGTTCCGGCAATGCAGACTTAAATGCAACTACAGTTAAAGTAAACGTTACTGTTCAGCCCGACGGGCCTATTTCAACTGCCGCAGACTATGATAATTTTCCATTGGATGTGTGGGATGGAACGCCCAACTACAGCTACATTGTGAACAACACAGGCAGCTGGACACCGCACTGGGACAATACGGCAAAGGTGCCTTACCGCACCACCGGAAAATATTTTTTAAGTTATGATGATGTAACTTCCATTGGGGCAAAGGCCCAATACATTAAAGACCACAACCTGGCCGGCATTATTATCTGGCAGGTGTTTGGCGATTTAATGAACCTGGGCTCCTGTGTGTCAAACGGCAATAAATTCCCTTTTTGCCCCAACACCACATCGCCCTTAATTAATAAAATTAACGAGGTCTTTGCTTCTCCCTCCTCTTCAATAAGTGGCCACACCTTATCCGAACAGGAAAGCACCCTCGTTTATCCCAATCCGACAAATGCTGAATTTCAGCTGAACTTATCCGGTAAAAACCTGAAAAATGAAATCCAAATTTATAATTCAACGGGACAGGAGGTATACAAAGCAACAGAATTCAACAACACTTCAACTATTGATTTGAGCCACCTGAACAAAGGGATTTATTTGATACGTATTGCGAATAAAGAAGGTATAACAACTACAAAGCTTATTTTAGAATAATTTTCAAACCGTGGCTTCTGGCCAATTTCATTTAGTTAAGCATTATTCTTCGACTCCTCTGGAGTCGCCTGTACATATATATTGATATTTTATAAACCTTTGACTCCTCCGGAGTCGCACTTGATTCCATAATAAAACGACTCTGAAAGAGTCGAAGGTTTATAGAAAAATGCTTTATATCCTATACGACTCCAGAGGAGTCGAACTGCTCCTTAACTAAATGGCATTGGGCTTCAGGCTCCTCAAACAGGGACTAAACCATTGTATGAAGGCCCCGGTACCACTTGTGTACCGGGGTTTTATTTTAATGAAATCAATGTTTAATCATTCAAACTCGCTGAAAAACAGCAGTTTCCGGGCAATACAAGAGGCTAAAAACAGCCTGCTAATCTAACAAATCTTAACAATTCCCTGTTTATAATGTAAAGTAATCGTTTTATTTTTATATTCGTTATTATTTAACTTTGGTAATTATGAAACAATTAAGTTCTCAATTATTCCAAAAGTTTTTCACCAAAAAAGACATTGGTGGGGAAATCAGCATCAACGACCTTCGCGACAAGGAATTCAGCGGAGAGAAATTAGCTGCCGATGAAAAAAAGGCCCTCGCTAATTTCGACCAGTACCGCATCCGCATTCTGAATGCCCAGGACGATGAGGAAACATACCACAACACATACAGGCAGTTGCAGGTGATCGCCAACCTCGGCGACTGGAAAGAGTTTTTAAAAGAAGATTACAACTCATTATAAATTAAAAAACGCTCAGAAAAATTTCTGAGCGTTTTGGTTTAAAAACACATTCAGCAGGGGTATTGGTGAAAAAATTTACTACTTATTTAGTAAGGCCCTTATTGCTTTACACGTCCTCTCAACGCAATTACGGCCTTGATGTTGCCAGAGTAATTGCCATATTTATGGTAATGTTGGCTCATTGCAATAGATTGTTACCCTGGCAGTTTTCAAAATACATCTATGTTTATACGGGCTTCACAGGAGTTGAATTGTTTTTTGTATTAAGTGGTTTTTTAATTGGCTCTATCCTTTTTCGCTCATTTTACAACGAAACAATTCCGGTTGGAACCCAGCTTAAAAATTTCTGGATCAGCAGATGGCTCAGAACATTGCCCTTGTATTACCTGCTGCTGCTTTTTAATTTTTTATTTTACAACTATGCTTTAAAATTACCTGCCGGGAATTGGAGGTATCTTTTTTTTTTACAGAGTATTCATTGGCCAACGACTAATTTTCTCCATCCGGGGTTTTTTGGTGAATCCTGGAGCCTCGCCGTAGAAGAATGGTTTTACCTTTTATTTCCGCTACTTATATTTCAAATTGCAAAATTTAGTCGGGGCAATGAAGGGCTAAAAAGAGTTTTATTTTGTACAATTGTTTTCATCATAATTGAGTTAATACTAAAATTTTGGGTGGCTTATACAACAAATTTTTATTGGGGGAATGTGATGTACAAGCCCACTATACTTCGATTGGATTCTTGTGCTTATGGAATAATTTTGGCTTGTATTGTACATTTTAATCCACAATTTAAAATTTCAAAAGTGGGAATGTGGATAATTATTCCTCTACTTATTTTAATGGTTTTATTGTGTTTATATCAAATCTATTTACCGGACCTGATAAATTATAGAATTGTAAAAGTGATCGTGTTTCCTGCTAATTCATTGTTTTGTGTATTAGCAATCAATTATTTTCGGAATATTTCCATTCGCAATGAAGTCTTTAAAAAAACAATCGTTATACTGAGTTTATGCTCTTACTCTCTTTACCTCATACATTTACCAATAGAAACCACTTTGAATGGCTTGGTTCTTCATGCCGGCCTTCCTAAAAATCTTGCTTTGTTTTTATATTTTATTCTTCCTGTTGCCGCTGCATTTTTAATGTTCAGGTTTTTTGAATTACCGGTTCTCAACTACCGGAATTCAATTTTAAAAAAACCGCTAAACTGAAACTTCTGTAGTATTCAGTATGATTCACGGATAGTGTTCCTGTCCAATTTGCGTTGAAATTCAAACAATAACTACTTTCCCTTCTACATTCGGCAAACGCCTGCAAAATTAAATACCTCTATTCGAAAACTTATATTCAGAATCTAAAGTTTTCTTTATTCACAGGGTATACAACAACAAATAACTTTGTTCAGTTTATTAAAATTCAAAACCCTGATTTTCTTTTCCCTTGCTTTTGATTTAGGTTTGACCCATTCACGAACAATTAAAACCAATAAGCAATGAAAAAAATCTTTACATTAATTACATTAACATTTGCACTTGCAAACACATCACAGGCACAGGTCACAACTTATCAGATCGGAGATACCGCTCCGAATTTTACAGTAACCGACTCGCACGGCACTACTCAAACACTTTATCAATACACAAGCGCGGGCAAATATGTATTGCTTGATTTTTTTGCTTATTGGTGCGGGCCTTGCCACGATGCAGCTCCTTATATTGATCAGTTTTACAAAAAATACGGTTGCGGGCAATACAACGTTATGGTGCTGGGGCTTGAATTCGAAGGAACGAATGCCCAATTAGCCACCTTCGATTCGGATTGTACTCCTCCCTTACCAGCCGATGCTTACCCCACCGCCTGTGGTGCAGCCCCTGGCAATGCAGCTGCTGTTCACGCAGCCTGGAACGTACAATCCTTCCCGACTGTTGCATTGATAGGGCCTGATAAAAAATTTATCAATGTAGACGGAGTCTGGCCAATAGGTAGTGTGTCGGATATTGAAGCTGCCTTTCCTGCTGGTGTACTCACACCTCACAATTGCTCATCAACAGGTATTACCGGAACTGATTTGGAAAACAAGGTGTCTCTGTACCCCAACCCCGCAGTAAACAATACAACTATCGAAATCACCGACGGAGAAACAATTGATGTTATTAAAGTGTACGATGCGCTGGGAAAAATTTTGATCAATCAATCGCTGAACAATGTGACGAAGTATGAATTAAACACTTCAAAATTTGAAAGCGGTATGTACTTCGTAGAAATTATTACAAAAAACAAAGGGCTGATTATTAAAAAATTCAACAAACAATAATTTCCTGATTCTACACAACAATGAAAAACTTCTCCCTTTTAAGCCTGCTTGCAGTCTGCTTTTGTTTAAATACAAATGCACAGACTACCCTGGCAAAAACCAAAAACTGCGGGCATGCACAACGTGAAAACTACCTGCGTTCCATCGATCCGGAGTACGATGCCAAACGCGCTGCTGTTGAAGCCACCTATCAACAGGATTTACAAAACAGCAACAAGGTAAGCGCACAATATACCATACCGGTAGTGGTGCATGTTGTTTACAACACAAGCGTACAAAACGTTTCCGATGCACAGGTGCTCGCCAACTTATCCCAGTTGAACCTCGACTTTTCGCGCCAGAATGCGGATGTGGGCAACACTCCGGCTGTATGGCAACCCATCGCAGCGGATATGCAAATTCAATTTTGCCTCGTTACAAAAGATCCGAACGGAAACCCAACCACAGGCATTGTACACAAACAAACCAGCACCACCAGTTTTGGCCTGACCGGAAGTGCCAACCCCGCCTACAATTTATCAGGCGGAGACGATATGTGGGACCCGGATAAATACCTGAATATTTATGTTTGCCCTTTAACCGGTGGTTTGTATGGTTATGCCACCCAGCCCCCCAACGGGGCCAATTACAATTGTGTGCTTGATTTTAAAACCATCGGCAGTTTTCTTTCGCCGGGAGCCAATGGTTTCCCTTATGGCTGCGGAAGAACAATGAGCCATGAGATTGGCCATTCCATGAACCTTGACCACATTTGGGGCGATGACAGCGGGGCCTGCACCGGTACTGACAATGTATCTGATACGCCCAACCAGGGGGATGCAAACGGTGGACATCTTTCGGGTGTGCAAACAGATGCTTGTGCCACCGGCAGTCCGGGTATGATGTACCAGAATTATATGGATTACACAGACGACGATTGCCTCAACCTGTTTACAGCAGGACAAAAAACACGTTCACAAAGCGCTGTTGCCACTTACCTGATGTCCCTTGTAAATGCAGCCCCTACTAAATGTACATCCTCCACAGGCCTTGAAGAGGACTGGCTGGCAAACAGCATTTCTTTTTTTCCAAATCCTTCTACCGGTGAAGTATTTATCAACGCAGCTTCTCCTGATTTAAGCTGTATGAATGTGCGCGTATACAATGCAATAGGTGAAACTCTATTTTTAAGAGAAATAAGTCTGCCTTCTCTTAAAGAAACAAAATTTGACCTGAGCAAATACCCCAACGGGCTTTATTTCTTTGAGCTGAATACCTCCCGGGGCAGCATCACTAAAAAACTTGTGTTGAACAGGTAATTGCTTGTTGGTATTAATTTAAAAGAGGCTGCTATAATTTAAGGCAGCCTCTTAGACAAAACTTAACTGCCTTTTGGACGGAAGGTCATTGCTCATCGGGAAATTATTCCTTAGTTGAGCCAGCTCTTCATCATCCAGTTCAATTGTTTCGGTAGCTTCTTCAAAGGGCAAAGTCCTGCTTATTTTTTTTCCAAGAGGGTTCACAGCCATACTGTCTCCCGAATAAACAGCCCCACGGGGATCGACACCAATACGGTTTACACCAACAACATAAGCCTGGTTTTCGAGGGCACGGGCGGTGAGTAAGGTGGTCCAGGCAAAACTGCGCTCTTCGGGCCAGCTGGCCGAATACAACAAAACATCATAGTCTGTTTTAACCTCCTGTCCTTCTTCTGTTTCCCAGCTGTTTCTGCTCCATACCGGGTAACGCAAATCAAAACAAATCAGCGGCAATATGTTCCATCCTTTTACTGTTTCAATAATTTTTTTTGTGCCTGCTGTGTACTGTTTATCTTCGCCAGACTGTATAAACAAATGTTTTTTATCATAATACCTAAAACTTCCATCGGGCCTGAAAAAAAACAGACGATTGTAGTACTGTCCGTATTCCTCAATAATTAAACTCCCCGCGAGGCAACATTTATATTGCAGCGCTTGTGCATGCATCCATTGCACAGCTTTGCCATTCATGGTTTCAGCACATTTTTTAGCCTGCATCGTAAAGCCGGTGGTAAACATTTCCGGCAATACAATTAAATCCGTTTCGCCCTTTGACTTTTGTAATTTTTGAGTAAACATGCTAAGATTGGCTTCCCTGTTTTCCCAGTACAAATTACTTTGCACCATCGTTATCTTTATCTTATCCATAACTTTAGTTTTTTTGTTCTTCAACAGACTTATTCAACAATTATCTTTTTCACTATCTTTTCTTTTGCTGAGCTGACAATAAGCAAATACATTCCTTTTTCTTTTACCGTAAAATTTCCCGGGTAAGCACTGCTCCTGTTACTTTCGCTAAACACTACACACCCTAACACATCACACAATTGAATAGTATACACTGTATTGTCCTGATGATTGAAACGAACTTCAAAGCTGCCGGTGCTGGGATTGGGAAAAACAGTCAGCGATGTTAACAATACCTCATCCGGGTTTGCATCAATACCAATAGTACTACACAAACCATGTGTACCAAGCAATTTACGGTTGGTTCCGTTGGCCATAGCAGTTTGCATACGGGTGGCCTGGTTGGGCGTAAACATATACTTGCAGGGGTCATTGGTGTAATCCATAATGTTCATCGTCATTTCGCCATTTGTATTTCCCGAACAGGTGCCCTGGTTGTGCGGAAAAGTAGGGCAGTTGTAATTGGCATCCTGTGAGGGCGGGGTATCGCTGCAATAATCGCTTGCACAATTGGCATCTCCCCAAATATGGCGCAAGCCTAAGTAATGCCCTATTTCATGCGAAGACACTCTCCCTTTATCATATCCCGAAGCCAGGGTTCCTGTAGTTCCGAAACATTGCCCCCAGCACCACAGGCCATCATTGGTTGAAGTACCCACTCCGGAAGTGATGCCACTTAAACCACTTCCGGCAGGGAACATGGCATACCCCAAACCAAGCCCGCCATTGGGCCTGTCGCTTACCCAGATGTTTAAATATTTTACCGGGTCCCATATACTGGCTGGTTTTATTGTATTGTCCATGTAATTAATAAAGGTTGTGTTGTTGGTAGAGTTAGATATGCTATGAGGATTTGTCCAGCCTTTTGAACTGCAATTGATCCGTTCAATTCCTGGTTCCGCCAGGGTATTGCCATTGGGGTCTTTAAGCGCCATACAAAATTGTACACCTGTATTGGCAATCAGGTTGGCAAAAACCGAAGGCACGGTATTGGTGTTATAACCTGTGCCCGCATAATCGTGGTTGAGTACTGCAATTTGTGAATTCAACTGGGCCAGGCTAAGATTAGGAAAAGTACCCACTGCTTCGCCTCCATGAATAACATGGATGATAACAGGAATGGTGTAATTGGTAAATGTTGTTTTTCCGGCAATTTGTCCGGCTTTAAGTTCTTCTACCTTCTGGTTGAACCAATTGTCCCAGGCCTGCCCGGGTACAACAGTACCACAGGCTTCGTTTTTTTCCTGAGCATTCAGCTGATTGAACAGTAGAGTAAATACCACTGTTCCGATTTTTATAATTTTCATGTTGGATAGATTTAATTACTGATTTAGTTTTAAGTAAAAAGTTATAAGTCAAAAGTTAAAATCCAAAAACCGATTCCGTTTATATAAAACCCCTTATGGCTTATTTTTTATTGCTTATGGCTTTTCCTTTGTTAAGTTAAAAGCCATAAGTAATAAGCCATAAATGGGCTATGAACCAGTATTATTGGTACTCCCTGCTTTTGCAAATTGAAACATTCAGCCCCGGGAACACAAGCGGAAATAACAGAATTATTAAGCACAAAGTGCCCAACTACATCTCTACATACAAGCCCAAACAGCTGAACGTGAATACAATATATCCGTATAACAATTAAGCGCTTTTCTTATACAGGCTGCAAGATGTATCCTTTAATACCAGCTACCTGTTACTATACATCAGATGCCTTTCTATCTGCCCATTCCCTGAAGTTGAACAAAAGAAAAAGAATTTTCTCTGCATCTGTTTTTTCAATCACGGCAAGCGATTGGGACAGCTCCCGGAAGCCTGCTTTAATTTCTGCTTTATTCGTTAAGTGAATTATTTTTTTGAAAAAGTTCAACATGGTTTTGTGGTAACTTTCAAAGGAATTATTCTTTTTAAGAAAAGTTTCGGTTGGTTTAAACAGGTATTCTAAGTGATCGTAATTCCCCAATTCATAATGGATCATCAGGTTTAAAATTTTTCCGAAATAAAGAATATCCGGCCTTGAACTTCCTTTGTAATTTAATACAATGTTTAACCATTTTAGGGATTTGGAATATTCACCCACTAAAAAATAAATCATCGCCATACTATCCACCGCCGAAAGAAAAAATGAGCTGTTGTACAACAATTCGTTTTCCAAAAATTCCTTTTCTATCTGTTCAATGTAAACCACACCGGCTTTGTGTTTTTTAGTAAACAGGTAATAGGCCAGCATATTCACAATCACCTTTTCCCTGATCCGGTATTGCAGGTACTGGTCCTCTGTTTTGATACCGGCCAGTTTATTAATAATTTCCAGCGACTCTTCGTATTGATTGAACTGCAGCTGGTGGTAAATATAAATCAGGTTGTTCAGGGCCATTGCATAATTGATCAGGTTTGTTTGTAACAAATCCTTATCACTCTCAAGGTGCGCCACAAAAGCAAGCGCGGCATCGTAGGCCTCTTTTCTTTTTTCATCGTCATTAAACTGTAAGAAAATCCGCCCTCTTAAATGGTAATAATACACACCGGCCCTGTAGCTTTTAAATTTATAATCAGCATCAAGCAGCCGGTGTTTCAGCAATTCCAGCTTTCTCTGTAATTTTACTGCTTCGTTTTCGTTACTATAAAGTATATCATTGATGGTGTTCCTTAAAAATTTAAGTTCTGCAATCTCCGCTATTTTCACAAAAACCATTTTTTGCTTTTCATAAATTTTCAATGAATAGTCATTGGTTTCCTTCTCGGCCAATAAATCATAATTTAAACGCAGCAGCCTGTCGTATATGTCCTGCGAAAAAGTAAAAAACTCATACTTCTCTGCAATTTTTTCCGCTTTGGTCAATACCTTGTAGCTTTCCCTGTACAGGGCTTTTTTCATTAGTATTTCTGCATCCTGCAACAATTCCATCACTTCGTTTTTTACAGATGATTCGTGGTGGTAGGTCTTTAGCTGTTTCAGAATTAAATTAAACAGATAATTTTTTACAACGGGCAAATGTTTTACAAAAGCATATTTCTTTAATTTTAATTTCAGCTTGTCTTCATCGTATTCTTCCATTTTATCAATGGCATAAAACAGAATTAAGTAATCGGCCAGTTCAGCATTTTTATTGGAAGGAATAGATTTTACAAAAAAAGCTTTTTCACCCTGCGCGAGTGATTTTACTAATGAAAACAAATTATCTTTAAGGGCCATTGGGTTGTATTGGAATTAGTACCTGCTTTGCAAAACAACAACAAAATAGTAAAAAAACAATTAAGTGAAATATCTTTTAGTTTGTGTGTTTAAGATGATTTATTTACATTGAACTTGCAACAAAGGAAAAGCCATAAGCAATAAAAAATAAGCCATAAGGGGTTTTACATAAGCGAAACCGTTTTTGTCTTTTAACTTATAATTAAACTATTTATGATATGATGCCGGGAATTTAATTGCAACCGTGATCATACTTTTGGCTTTTGGCTTTAACCTTTTAACTTAATATACTATGTCAGCACGCTTATTATTTTCAACCGCAGTATTAGCAATAAGCGGTTTCACCGTAAAAAGTCAAACAGCTATTACGTATACTATTAACACCGCACAGGAAAGAGATACCATCAGTACTTATATTTATGGTTCCAACAGCAGCAGCAGTAGTTTCACTACTTTTAGCCGTATGGGTGGCAACAGGACTTCGGCTTACAACTGGGAAAATAATTTTTCGAATGCAGGCGCCGATTGGGTGGACAACAACGACAATTACATGCCCTGGATCATGGGGATTCCTACCGCTAATTACACCTCTCCCGGAATTTGTTTAAAAGCTTTTCACGATAGTGCTTTGTTACACAATACACTCAGTGCACTTACCCTGCCCATGGTGGGTTATGCGGCCAACGATGGCAATGGAACCGTACAGGCCAATGAATTGGCCCCTTCTGCGCGATGGGCACAGGTGATCAATAACAAAGGTGCCGCATATACCCTCAACCCACCAACCAACGACAGCAAGGTGTATGTGGATGAAGAAATAAATTTTCTGTGCCAGACTTTTGGCAAGGCTTCAACCGCTAATGGTGTAAAGGCTTATATCATGGACAACGAACCCGGCTTATGGGTCACGCAGTTTGCACACATGCGCAGCAATGCAGTAACTTATAACGAGCTGCTTACAAAATCGGTTGCATTGGCCAGCACCATTAAACAAATGGATTCAGATGCTTTGGTATTTGGTTCAGAAGCCTGGGGTTTTAGTGAGTACTGGGATTTGCAAAGCGCTCCGGATGCCGGTACCTATTCGGCTGACCATTGGTTTATTGACACTTATTTAAAACACATGAAACAGGCTTCGCTTACTGCATCCAAACGATTATTAGATGTGTTCAGCCTGCACTGGTACCCGCAGGTAAACAATGTATATTCCGACGATACTTCTGCCACAGTACGCAATGAACGCATACAATGCCCGCGTAGTTTATGGGATTCAACATATATTGAGAACAGCTGGATAGGACAATGGTTCAGTGCCGAATTACCGCTTATCCCACATGTTAAAAAATCAATTAACACCTTTTATCCCAATACAGCCTTTGCCATTACTGAATACGATTATGGCGCGCACAACGATATTTCGGGTGGCATTGCCCAGGCCGATGCACTGGGCATATTTGGTAAAACAGGGCTTGACTATGCTTCTGTTTGGGGCGACGTAGACGGGTATGTAAAAACTGCTTTTCAACTGTACAGAAATTACGACGGCACAGGTTCCAAATACGGGCTCATTAATGTAAAAGCAAGAAGTAACAATGTAGCCAAGTCTACCATATACGCTGCTGTTGACAATGCCAACAACAGCGTTCTGCACAGTGTTGTAAACAACAAAGATGCATCGGTTGCTATCAACGCCACTATTGCCATTCAAAGCAATGTGAACTACAACCATGTGGAGGCTTATTACTTTGGTAAATCCGATAAAAACATACACCACCTTACTTTGCCTGCAAACGCCATCAGCAACAACACCTTAACATACAGCATTCCCGCATACACTGTTTTTCACCTGGTGTTTTCAAATACCTCAACAGGCATCAATAACCAGGTTTCAATTAACTCAGATAACTTAAACGTATACCCGAACCCGGCCAAAGAAACTATAACTATTGAATTACCTCAATACATTGGGAACACTACTTTATCGGTATACAACCTTAACGGACAATTGTTGATTTCGCAATCAGTCAACAGCAATAAATACCAGCTTGATCTTAAAAGTTTAGCCCCGGGACTGTATGTATTAAAGGTGCAAAACACCACCACTCAGTGTATTAAAAAAATTGTGGTTGAATAACATTCGTTTATTTGTTTATGAGTTCTTTTGTTTGCAGAGCTTGATTTGATTTTCCCGACACTATCCGGACAATGTCCGGGATCAAATCCATTTTTCCTTTTTGCCTCCTGCATTTTTACCAGGGCAAAATATTTTGCAACTTCAGCCACGCACAAAAATTTGTATACCTATAAAATTGTAATTTAACCCAAAAATGGGCTTGCTTCGATAATTTATTACAAAGCCAATAAATAAAACTATTTAAATACTATTACTGACTCATTACGGCAACATTACACTTGTGTTTTGGCATAGTGCTAAAAAGAGGAACATGAATTAAAAAGGCCGTAAAAAAAATCCCTTCCTGCACAGAAAGGGGTTTTTTAGTGTTAAGGTAAAGGCTGAGTTATTCTATTGTTATTTTTTTGATGATGGTTTTATCGGCTGTAGTAATGTGCATAAAATAAACACCGGCAGCTGCACCGTTCATCTCTACTTTATACGTACCCCCATTTTGGCTGTACTGCTTATTTACTGCCTGCAGTTTGCCCAGGGCATCGTACACCTTAATGCTTACATTGCCTGCTTTTATAACACCGGTACTTACAAAAAGGTTTCCGTTCGAAGGGTTGGGGTAAACAATTACTTCGGCTGTGGGGTTCATAATCTGCACATCTCCCATGGTAGGGCTGCACAGTATAGCTATAATATAAAAATCAACCTTCACCGACCAGTTGGCAGGGTCGCTTTCGGCAATCCAGGTTGTACCATCGCTGTATAAATCATAAGCGTTTCCGGCATGGCTGGGCAGGTTGGTATTGGAGTAAATAACAACCGTATCTTCCTGTGGGCTGGCATAAGCAAAGCCATCAATCCCCAGGTAAAAATCACCTGTTACAGTAACCGGGCTAGGGAAGGTAATTAAAGTAGGGCCTCCTCCGGTAG
This sequence comes from Bacteroidota bacterium, assembly GCA_023251755.1. Classification (GTDB taxonomy): domain Bacteria; phylum Bacteroidota; class Bacteroidia; order B-17B0; family Aurantibacillaceae; genus JAHEYF01. The sequence goes on along the minus strand of JAHEYF010000013.1, from coordinate 24,742 downwards.
CCATGGTTGCAACAGTTTGATCAGCTGTTGTTCCCAATTGCGCACCCGGTAAGCCACCGGTTCCGGTATTGTCCCATGCTTTTATATGCATGGTGGTTGGTGTGGCCCCGTCTGCCGCTTTTGCAAAGAAAAATACCGCGGCCTTTAAAAGGTAGCCCGAAGTATAAGTGCCTGAAAGGAATTTTTCGGCTTTTGCAAGGTCGCCATAGCCATTGCTGCCCGAAACATACCCCCAATGTCCTCCACCAACTAAATACGTAACGGCAGTATCGTTGGCAAGAATATTCCAAACGGTATCGCAACCGTTACTTTGAACACCAGGAGTAATTTTTTGACTAATGGCCTTGCCTGTTAAATGATGTTGCACTGTACCGGCCACCCTGTTTTGCGCAAACAACCCTGTTGATACAGTTAACATCACTGAAAGAATAATGTAATTTTTTTTCATGTATTATTTTGGTTATAATTTAGCCGCAAAGGTATAGTTTTACTGCTGAAAAAAATAACTAATGCATCGGTTAAACCGATAAACAGAAAAGTTTAATCGATTAATATTGTATTAGCCCCCTGAAAGCCTGGACAAATTAATTAAATTAATTTAGTCAGGGTGAAAAACAAACCATTAAAACAGATAAGGCTTATTATTTAACCTTAACCGTTGTAAATTGGATAGATGTATTTACCAGAAAAAATCATAGAGACGCGATTATAGCATCGCTAAAATTTTGTCAAAAAGAAAAAGGCCTTGTATTATTTGCCTACTGTATTATGAGTAATCATTTGCATATTATTGCCAATACAAACGAACCTTTTCTTTTAAAAGATACCATTCGTGATTTCAAAAAATTTACTGCAAATAAAATAGTAGATCAAATACGAAATGAGCCGGAAAGCAGAAAAGAATGGATGTTGAAATTATTTGAAGAAGAAGCGGAGTTGAGTACCCGAAATAAAAATTACAAATTTTGGCAAGTAGGGAACCATGCAATAGAATTATTCAGCGAAAAATTTGTATGGGACAAAATCAATTATATTCACAACAATCCCGTAGAAGCCGGTTTTGTTAAACAGGCCCATGAATGGATTTACTCATCCGCTACCAATTACCAGGAAATGGAAAGTATTATTGATATTGAAAGAATTCCACAGAGATTAATCACGTATTAGTGCCGCAGCATTGCCCTTCGGGACATGCTGCGGAGCGGATTACAACTGGGAAAATAATTTTTCGAAGCCGGTACCGATTGGGTGCACACCCGGTTCGCACGGATATGTAGCGCTGTCCCTGCATAAGCCTATCAGTGCGTGTAATTCGATCGTATTTAAATTGAATAGTTCAAAAATGTGTATTTTTAAATCAATCGAAGTGTAAGCAAGACGTAGCGGGATGACGGCATCAGACAGCTAACAGCACCTACTTGCAATTTTTGCGTGTTAACGCTCAAATGCATAAATGGACAAACAAAAAACTACGCCTGCTTGCATTGTACCAACAAACCATTGACAGACATGGAAACTGAAAAAACATTCATAACAAAGACAGGCTTCTGCCATATTCTCCCAGACAAAATTGTGCTGACAAGAGACGGTATTATTGGTAACCTTGCTAAGGTGGCAGTCGGTAATAATATTTCCCGAATTCTTTTAATTTACGGTGGGCTTTCGTGTGTTCTTATATATGGTGCTTATAGCCTGTATTTAAAAGGGCAATTCGCTCAGACAATTCTATTTGGGCTTATCGCTGTTTATTTAATTTTCGGCATTCTAAATAGTTTAAATAATTCCGCTACACCAATAATATACAGAGACAAAATCAAGGGCGTTAAATTAAAGAAAGCAATTCCCGGACTAACACGTTCCCGTTTTGAAATAAAATTTGAAGATGAAAATGGCAAAATTAAAAAGCGCCTTATACTTCTTCCGGGTTCAATGTCTGGCGGATCTAAAGAAACAGAAATAGCAATTAAAATAATGACAGAAGAAAAATTGCTTAATTCCGCGAACACGTAAGCAAAACTAAACTGTGCAACGGCCAATAAGCCACGAACCCTGCATCACACCCTAAGAACAATGAACTAAAAACTATTGAAATATTTCCTTAATTTTAGGCTAAATAAGATCAAATGATTCTAACATCCCTGTTGTATATTGATCCGGGTTCGGGCAGTATTTTATTCCAGGCTTTAATAGCAGGCCTGGTAGGTTTCATTGCATTTATTAAATTGTACTGGAAAAAAATAGTTAAACTATTCTCGTTTAAAAAACACGATGACTCCAACTGATTTTGAACCTGAATATTCTTCCTATAAAGATGCCGATGGTTTTGTGTTTTACGAAAACAACAAAGTATACCGCAAAATAAACCCCTCCTTCCTTCCAAAATACGAATGGCTAAAAAGCAGGGGCATTTATGAAAACCTGCTACAACAAAAACTCTTAATTCCTTTTACAGAAGTATTAACTAACAAGGGTGTATGTTTGGAAACCACTATTGTTCCAATTATTACTTATCCTTACGAATGGTGCTTTGAGCAATTAAAACAAGCCGCCCTGCTTCAATTGCAATTAATGGACTGCTGTTTAAAGCAGGGTGCTATCTTAAAAGACGCCACTCCTTTCAACATTCAGTTTTACAACAACAAAGCCTGTTTTATCGACCTGCTTTCGATCGAACCTTATGAAGAGGGTACGCCCTGGAATGGTTACAAACAATTCTGCGAAATGTTCCTGGCCCCCTTAATTCTTTCGGCTTACCTGCCCGGTAACTGGAACAAATCATTAGCCGTTCAACTCGAAGGCATCCCCTTAAAACAAGCTGCTGCTGCCCTGCCTTTCAAAGCGAGCTTTAATTCACTAAGCCTGATTCATATCATTAGCCATTCCAAATTCAGTTCAAAAGGAAGTAGTTCGCAAATTAAAAAAATCTCAAAGGATAAAATATTCTCTATTTTAAATCATTTAAAATCGGGGATCGAAGACCTAACAGCTTTTGATAAAAAAAGCAACTGGACCAGCTATGAAAACCAAATGCCTTATACAGCTGAAGAGCTGCAATTAAAAAAACAAAGCGTAGAAAACTGGCTGAGCGGCAAACAATACGATACGGTATTGGACATTGGGGCCAACCACGATGTATACGCAAAGTTGTTTCACGGCAAAGCCAAACAGGTAATAGCCATCGACAACGACAGCACTGTGATTGACAACTTATGTAAAAAGTCTGCTGATATTACTTACAGTTTTATTCCCTTGCACATTGACATAACGATGGTAAGTCCTGCACTGGGCTTAAACCTGAAAGAAAGAAAAAGTTTTTTTGAACGGGTGCAGCCCGATATGACCATTGCTTTGGCCCTTGTTCACCATTTGTTTCATTCCCGGAACATTCCCCTGGACCGCATGGCTGAACTGTTTAAAACCTGTTCCAAAGATTTGATTATTGAATTCATTAGCGAAGAAGATGAGCAATTCCAAAAGATCCGGAACATCAACAATCACCTGGCTTATGATAAAACAAGTTTCGAAAAAGCCTTCTCTCTTTATTTTAGTATAAACAGTGTAGTGGAAATTAAAGCCGGCAAACGTTATTTGTATTATATGACTTTAAAACAAAGCACTGTATAATGCTTTTCCAAAACCCCCTTATAAATCATCTCAAAAACTGGCTCTGCTTTAGTTTGTTTGCCGTATTTCCAATTTTATTTGTGTACTTCCGCAACAAGAGTTTTATTTTTGAAGGGGGCCTGGGCTTGCCCTTAATACTTGTTTTAGTAAGTCTTTTATTGATATACCTGCTCTTTAACCGCCTCAACAGAAAATACACAAACAATACCCTCATCTGTATCATCACTGCCTGGTGGTTTTTATTGTACGGGCATATTTATTATTCCCTACTCGATCTTTTACAGCTCCCCTACTCTTCTTTCCGGCACCGGTATTTTCTTCCGCTTTATTCTTTGCTTTTCTTTTTTCCGGTTTTAAAAATCTGGCGAATAAATACTATTCCGGATAAATTGATCGGCCTGTTTTTAATTATTGGTGTATGCTTAAACCTACAGTTTTTAGTTCCGATGATTAAAGGCGGCAATGTGTATGCAACATCCAAAACTGAAGTGGTTCAAAACACCAACACTGCCGATATGCCTGATGTTTATTATATCGTTATGGATTCGTACCCCAATGCCGGCAACCTGTTGAAATACTACAAATACGACAATACACCTTTTGTTCATCAGTTACAACAACTGGGTTTTAATGTAATTGACAAAGCCCAAAGTAATTATCCCTATACCTACTTTTCAATTCCTTCCACCTTAAACATGGAGTACATCAATTATTTTGAAGATTCCGTTTCACTTGCAAAAAACAACGAAGATTTTCCCTTCACAAAAATCCGTCACAACAAAGTTGCTGATTACTTTAAGCAGAAAGGCTACAAATATGTGTTGTACGCTTCGGCCTATGAGCAACTCAATGATAAAAGCCAGGCCGACCTATACATCAGCAACAAATTAAGCATTAATAGTTTTCATGAATCCCTCATTCAACTAAGCCTTTTAAATGCCCTGAACCTGGAGTTTTATTCACAGGGTGTTTACAAACTTTGCAGCAATTCGTTTAAACTGTTGCCGAACACACCCAAAATAAAAGGGAATAAATTTGTTTTTTTTCATTGCCTTCCGCCACACCCCCCCCATGTGTTTGATAAAAACGGCAACTTTATTTACGTAGACGACAATGTTGAAAACAGGTACAGGCAAAAAAAAGAATACATTGGCCAGGTTCAGTTTATGAACCACAAAATGATAGAGATGATCGGCTCCATTATTAAAGACTCAGAACAACCGCCGGTAATTATTTTACAGGGCGATCATGGGAGTGCCAGTTCCGAGCGCGTTGAAAACGAAAACGAATGGGCAAAGTACCCTTCAAAAGAATTGCTGATTGAACGTTTCGGAATATTAAACGCTTTGTACATCCCTGAAAAATACAAGATTGAAATTCCTGCAAAACACACACCTGTAAATACGTTCAGGTTTATTTTAAACCGCTTGTTCAATGATTCAATGGAGATTTTACCTTCTAAATTTTATTTTGCAAGGTACCGTTCGCCTTATCAGTTTAAAGAAGTAAACTGGCCGGCTGTTTATGGATTAACAAAGGACAGCCTGGTTTCGACAATTAAATAAAGTTTCCTTTTATTATCACAACCTACAACAACAACTTTCCAACTGCTAAACTTATTAATGCTTAACTTGCAGCTTTTAAAAAATATAGTATGAAAGAGTTTGAACTGAACGGAAAAGAGTTTATTGAATTAAATAAATTATTAAAGTTTATGGGGCTGGTGGATACCGGCGGTGAAGCCAACGGCAGGATTGTAGACGGAGAAGTATTAGTGAACGGTGCGGTAGAAATTCAAAAACGAAAAAAATTAAGACCGGGGGATAAGGTAGTTTACAACGGAGAAACAATTGCAATTAAGGGGTAATTTAGTGTTAAGTTAAGTGTGATCCGACCCTTTTAAATTTTAACTTTTTACTTTACAACGGAAAAGCCATAAGCAATAAAAAATAAGCCATAAGGGGTTTTACATAAGCCAAATCGTTTTGACTTTTAACTTAACACCATTTATGTATAAGCCAGAGAATTTAATCGCTATCGCGCTTTTGGCTCTTGGCTTTTGACTTTAAACTTTTAACTTAGCATTATTTTAGTTTATCGTTTTCCTTGTGTCGTTCCGAATCCCGCTTTGTTTTTTTATCGAGGTTGCGCTGCAGGGCTTCAGTTAAATTCACACCAGTTTGGTTGGCGAGACAAATCACCACAAACAATACATCTGCCAGTTCATCGTCTAAGCTTTTGGCTTTATCACTTTCCTTTTCGCTTTGTTCGCCGTAGCGCCTGGCAATAATGCGGGCCACTTCACCCACCTCTTCGGTAAGCATAGCCATATTGGTGAGTTCATTAAAGTAGCGTACACCGTGGGTTTTAATCCACTTGTCAACTGTTTGCTGGGCCTGCTCAATGGTCATAGAGAAATTTTAACCAAAGATAGAAAATTGTTATTGTTTAATCGTTTATCAGTTCATTCGTTCAATAGTTAACGAACGAATAAACTATAAAACTTTTGAACTTAATTAATGCCCCAACCTCTCCTTCTCCTGCTCATTACTACTCGTTTCGCGTTTGTTGAGTTTCAGTTTTCCGAAGTTGTAATTTACACTCAGCACCAGGCGGCGGGTATCGTTTGTTTGCCTGTAGGTCCAGTCCTGGTTGCTGAATTTTACAGCCGACCTTCCGATAAAGGTGTAAAAGATATCGTTTACACCCATGCTGCAATCGAGTTTGTTGTTTAAAAACGATTTTTTAACTGCAAGCGAAAGCATCCAGCGGGGTTTAATTTGTGTAATACCATATAGTCTTGGCCCTCGGTATAAAACAACAATTTCTATTTTGGTATTTTCAGGTGCAATAAAAGTATTGTTCAGGTAGCCGTAATAATTTATCCCGCCCCTGTTAAAGTTCACCCCGTTAATGTCTCCTTCATAAGTAAGGTACGATACAAGTCCATTGCCGGACAGCTGCCACCAGGGTTTCAAATCATGTTGCAGGGTAAATGAATAGGCGCAGGAAGTATTGGACTTTGTATTTTTTATCGTTTCTGTGGTCACCTTCGTGCTATCGTTTTGCTGGGTATAATCAAGCATTACATTGTCAATGCGGGTAAACGAAAAACTATTGGTAATGCTTTGTTTATAGCTGTGTGTTAGTTCAACGGCATTGCTGTAATGCGGCAATAAAAAAGGGTTTCCCTGGTAATAGGAATACTGATCACGGTAAATGCGGAAGGGGTTTAAATTATCGTACTGTGGCCTGTCGATGCGCCTGTTCAGGTTGAGCTGAAAGTTGTGTTTGTCTGAAACAGTATATTCCATCGACACTGTAGGGAATACATTGTAATAATCTCTTTTAAGTTCAAAAGCCTTACCAATATTGCGTCCTTTTAAGCTGGTGTTCTCCCCTCTTAATCCAAGTTGTATGTTCAGTTTTTCCCAGCTGCGCTTGTAATTTACATACAGGGCATACGTTTGCTCGTTGTACCTGTAGTTGTTCGACAAAGCTGTGTCCTTGTAATACTCCCCCGTTGAACTGTTTTTTCTTTCGAACAAATAATCGTTGCGTGTATCAACAAAACTTACTTTTGCACCGGCTTCAACAGAAGAGGCTGCATCCAGCACCTTGTTGTAATCGAGCCTCGAGGAAAGGATTGCCGATCCGTTGTTATTGCTGCTGTTATACGTATTTTCAGGCAATACATCTGCATCCGCTGTATCCCTGAAATGGTTTTCAATACAGCTGTTGTCATTCTCCCGCACGGTGGTGTAATCCGCAGCAAAATTGAGTGCCGAGCCAAGTGTGTCAAATTTATGTTCGGCATTCACATTGTAATTGTTCAGCATCCATTTGTTGTAGTTAAAGGTATAGGAACCCAGGTGGTCAAAACCGAGTGTGCTGTAACCTGTAACTGTATTGGTGCCGGTACCTGTATCGGTATATGAACCGGGGCCTCCGTCTATTTTAAAGCCCAGCGTATTTTTGTTACTGAGTAAATAATCGGCGCCAAGCCTGTAATTGAGGCCTGTTTCCCCGCTCTTAATTGAGCCAAGCCCGTTAAATGTAGTTGTACCTGCGGCAGAGCCGAATTTTTTTTCAAACCTTTCAGTGGTGCGGTACAAACTATTATTGTAATCGAGGGCCGCGGACAACAAAACTTTTTCAGCCTTAAAATTAAGCGTCAACCCCGACATGGACCTTGGGTAAAAACCCTGCGAACAGGAGCTGTACATTGTTCCGCTAAAACCAAGCTGCTTTGTTTTTTTTGTTTTTATATTTATCATACCCGATGTGCCGGAAGCATCGTACTTAACGGGAGGGTTTTTCAACACTTCTATTTTCTCCACCTGTTCCGCATTCATGCTTCGCAGCAGGTTCATCAACTGTGCATTGTTAAGTTGCTGTGGGCGTCCGTCTATCATCACCGTTACACCGCTTTTACCCTGTAGTGAAATGCTGTTGTTGTCGATACTTACCCCCGGGAGCCTTGAAAATAAATCGTACACCGTATTGCCTTTTGCCAGGGGGCTGTTTTCTACATTTACAATAACATTCCCGTTTTTAAATTCTACGGTTTTTTTAATAGCTGTTATGGCTACTTCGTTTAAGTGAATACCATTTACACGAAGAAGAAGATCAGGAACTTCTACAGGGTAACTACTATCTGCCACCAATACTGCGCTGTATTGTTCTTCGTAGCCTATGGTTTGAACTCTTAAAAAGTAATTGCCTTTTTGAAGCTGTTCAAAAAAATAAATCCCCTTTTCATCGCTAAGGGTGCCTTTGTATACACTGCTGTCGGCTGCTTTTAAAAGGGCAACAGTTGCAAAAGGAACAGGGCTTTGGGTGGAATCAACAATCCTTCCCCTGATGGATTGTCCTTTTATTCCTGTGTGGAAACAAAGCAATAGTATAAGGGGAAGGGTTATTTTTCTCACAGACCTCAGTTAAATTTTTTTTATTATTTACCAGTGTAAGTAATTACCGGCCTGAAGCCAATAAAAGGTGAGGCCTCTGTTTTACCGGCGTATTCATCCTCCCCATTTATTTTTATATGTTCAGCATCGCTGTTCCATCCCCCGCCTTTGGTTCCTACGGCTTTTGGTTTAAATGTTTTTAAATCCAGTACGTTTACCATTTCAGCCACATTCCCGCACATGCAATACAGGTAATAATCGTTGGGGTTATAAGTATACGTATGCGAAGTATAAGTGCCCTCACCCAACATTAATCCAGCAGAGGTATAAGCATTGGGAAATGCTTTGTTGTTGCATTCACTCAGCACATTGGCCGGTAGGTTTTCCATTTTCTTTACGCAAAAGTTCGCCATAAAACATCCCCGTTGGTTTTGTATACGTTCGCCCCAGGGGTAAGCTGTATACGAGGTACCTGCCTGCGCAGCATAAGCCCATTCCACATCCGAGGGTATTCGTAAATCGTTGAGCAGGGCTTTTCCTTTTTCCTTAAAAAATTTATTCGCTTCAATGCTGAGCCAGTTGCAATACATCTTAGCCCCTTCGCGGCTGATGTTCACTACCGGGTAATCGTTGTAAAAAGCCTGTGAAAAATAATTATCTGCCATCACCTGCATATTGGCTTTGTTGACTTCTTTTACCCATTGTTGCTGGTTGGGTTTGGCCTTTATGAATTCCTCTTTTCTGCCTTCAATCAACAAGTCAAATAAAAAGGTGCGGTACTCTAAATTACTTACTTCTGAAGCCTGCATATAAAATGATTGTACCGATACAGGCTGGCTTTTATAATTAAAGGTACCTGTTGGAATAAAAGCATATTTTTCCTTTTTGATTTTCATCAACTGCTCTATCATTTTTTTCTTCTGCTTGTTGTTGGCTTTTATTTCCTTTTCGCTCAGCTTCGGAAAAGCATACAGGGTGTCTTCTGTTTTTTTATGCGGTGTTTGAACCGGGACCGTATACGTTTGTTTGGGCGCAGGTACCGAATCGGGTTTTGTTAGCGGAACAAAAGCCGCCGGTAAATTGTTGTTGTTTAATTCGGGCGGCAGCTTGTTTTGTTTCACAGCTATAACGGAAGCTGTGGTGTTACTTGCCGCAGTCGTGTTTTGTATGGGTTCGGTAGTTGCTGCCTGGCTTACATTAATCTTGTTAGCCGCTGCTACAGCAACGGAATCCTTTTTTGTTTGAAACAACAAATAGCTTCCTACAACAACAACAATAGCTACAAGGCCGGTAAAAATAAAGCGGATATTAAGTGAATTGAGCAGGTTTTTTAAATTAAATTTTTTGGATTGATTCGTTGGTGAGGTGTACGTATCGCTACTCATCACCTGTTGTGAAATTGCTTGCATAATCGTTTCGTTTTTAGGGTTGTTTGCATCCATGTCCAGGAATGCTTGTTTAAGCAGGTGATCAAGCTCATCCGGGTTAACGATAGGTTTATTGTTGTCAAACATTTTCTTAAATACTTGTTGTTATTAATTGCGCATTTATTCTTTCGGCCAGTTGTTTCTTTAATCTGCCGTAATACACCTTTAACTGGTCTTCGGTTTTATTTACATATTTGGCTATTTCGCTGTAGGCTATGTCCTGCCCCCGCATCAGCAATAAAATCCGTTGCCAGTCTTCCAGCTTGTCCAATTCCTGTTGCAACAGGCTCAGGGCCGGGTTTGAGGCTTGTGGTTTAGTTGCAGGCGAATAATTGTGTACAATGTTTTCGTTCAGCTCAACTTCCACAATGCCCTGGCTGGCTGTTTTGCTATCGCGCAGGTGGTTGCGCAGGTAATTGATGTATATTTTGAAAATGAAAGAAGCGAATTTCTGTTCACTCACAAACTCATATTCCTGAATAACATCGGCTACCTTGTACATGGTTTTATAAATCAAGTCCCATGCGGCATCCTCATCCACCTGCCAGTTGTGTGTAGAGTAAGCCAATAGCTTTTTGGCGTACTGCTCAAACATCAACTTCAGCCCCTTTTCTCTGTCGGACTTCAATACACTATATGTTTCCGTTTCGGAACTCATTCAATCACCTGCTTAATATATATAACACGGAAGGGTAACAAAGGGAAGTTAAAAGTCAAAAGTTAAAAGCCAAGAGCCAAAAGATTGATCACGGTTACACTAAACCCTCTGCGAAACTTTGCGTTATAATCTGCGTTGCTCTGCGAGAACTACTAACAAGTCTCCATTTACCTGTCTCCCCAATCTTCAAATCAATCAGCTAATCATCAACACCTATCAGGTTTTTATTTACCTATCTCTCCCATCAGCTAATCAGCATATCATCACATCAGCTAATCATCAACACCTATCAGGTTTCATTTACCTATCACTCCCATCAGCTAATTAGCTAATCATCACATCAGCTAATCACTCCCTGTTCTTACTATCCATCACAATCGTCACAGGCCCATCGTTAATGAGCGACACCTTCATATCCGCACCAAAAGTTCCGGTTTGGATTGTTTTGCCCAGGTCGTTTTGCAATTGAATAATAAACTTTTCGTACAAAGGAATGGCCTGTTCGGGCCGGGCTGCTTTTATATACGAAGGGCGGTTCCCTTTTTTGGTTAAGGCATGCAGGGTAAACTGGCTGATGAGCAGGATTTCGCCTCCGCAATCTTTTACCGATACATTGGGTACTCCCTCTGCATCGTTAAATATGCGCAGGTTAATTATTTTAGCACTTAACCATTGTATATCTTCCAAAGCATCGGCTTCTTCAATACCCACCAAAACAACTAAGCCATTGCCAATGGAAGCCTTTACCTGCCCTTCAATTTTTACAGCAGCTTCCGAAACACGCTGAATAACAACTCTCATATTTTTTAAGACGAATATACAAAATACAGCCGCAGGCTCATCTGATACTTAAGGGCGATTTCACTTTATTGAACACAGCTTAGGTCCGTACCGGGGTATTTAGCGGGCAAAATATTCATTTCATCAATTTGGTTTTACCATACAGCGATTAATACCGGCATTGTCTTCTTCCTTTCTCCTTAAGCGGCATCTGATTTTAAGAGGGTAGATGAGGATTTGATTATCTAAACCCTTTTAGTTATTTGTAAAAGCAAAACCTAAATCAGGTTTAGGAATTGCGGCACTATATTCACCTAATCAACCAACCCCCATGAAACCACTTTTCACTGCCCTGCTATTTCTATTAATTGTTCCTTTGACTTACGCTCAAAAACACCAGTACGCCTACAGCGGAAACAACCTGCCCTATTGGGCACAACTCATGTATTCCGACTCGGCCCAGGTGGACCAGGTAATGACTGCTTACGATGCCTATTATAAAACACATGCCTTTACCAAAAACAGCCACACCCAGTATTACAAACACTGGGTACACAGCCAGCAATTGGGCCGCAGCGACGATGCCTTTTATGCGAAACTTCAAAAAAACGCCTCCACCCAAAGCACCACCGCCAACTGGCAATGCATAGGGCCCTTCGATTACGATGAAGACGCCGGCTCCATGAGTTACGCCGCCGGTGCTGCACATGTGTACACCGTTGAACAGGCCAAAAGCAACACCAATGTATTGTATGCCGGAACGGCCAATGCAGGGATATGGAAATCGGTGGACAAGGGCCTGAACTGGACTTTAAAAACCAAGGACCTTGCTTTAACCGCTACCTATGCCATTGAAATTGATTTTACCAACGAAAACATTGTATATGCAGGCGCCGAAGACGGGCGCTTATTAAAATCTACCGACGGGGGAAGCACCTGGGCCGCTATTGGTGGCACTAATTTTGGCAACAACGGCTATACCGTTAAAGACATTGTACTGGACCCCACCAATGCTTCCATTGTATTTGTAGCCACCGAGTCGGGGTTTTACCGTTCTACCAACGCAGGCAGTACCTTTACCAAAACCGCCGGCGATTACCAGGAAATAGAAATCCATCCCACCAATCACAATATTATATACACCATAAAATACAATGCCACGTCTACCCGTACAGAGTTTTACAAGTCTACCGACAACGGTGTAAGCTTTACCATCAAAACAACAGGCTGGCCATCCACCGGCGAACAAAAAAGAACAGAAATTGCTGTTACCGCCGCCAGTGTTAGCCGCGTGTACGCCAACTGCACCGGCAATGTAAACGGAGGCAGCGGAACTTACGGAACGTATTTGAGTACCGACGAAGGCGAAACCTGGACCTTTCAGTGTTGCGGAACCGGCCCCGGCGGGGCTCCCTCTACTGCTAATAAAAACCTGATGGGCTGGGCCGACGATGGTACCGATGATGGTGGCCAGTATTATTACGATGTAGCTTATGCTGTATCGGCTTCGGACATGAACAAAGTATTTTTAGGAGGCGTAAACCTCTGGCATTCCAGCAATGGGGGTGTGGATTTTACCTGCCCTTCTAAATGGAGCCATTCCTATAAACCACAATATGTGCACGCAGACATACACGATATTAAAATTTTTGGCAACGACATCTGGCTGGCTTGCGACGGGGGCATCTGGTACTCAGGCAACCAGGGCGCTACTTTTGATAAACGTTTTAAAGGCATTGCCGGCACCGACTTTTGGGGCTTTGGAATTGGCTATGGTGAAACAGGGCACCGCGTATTAACAGGCGGGGCTTACCACAACGGTACTTTGTTAATGGACAACAATGTGTACCACAACGGCTGGCTGTGTTGCAACGGGGGCGACGGCAGCGGGGGCGAAGTAAACTCCACCGACGACCGTATGATTTTTGGTAATTACGGTGCCCAGCACATACCCGGCAACAGAACAGCCGGCTTAAGCGGCGTTAATTTTACCAAAGACCCCAACAACGATTACACCACCGGTAAAGCATCCGGCATACGTTACAGCCCGCTTTTATACAACACCGTTTACCTGGGCGAAACCAATACCCTCTGGAAGTCTACCGATGCCGGAGCCAACTTTACAGCGGTGAAAGACTTTGGTGAATACGCTTCTGATTTTGAAATTTCGCCGCAGGACGAAAAAACCATGTACCTCTGCACTTACGGCTCGCCTAAAAAAATATGGGGCAGCACCGACGGGGGCACCACCTGGGCCAATATATCCCTGCCCACTGCATTAGACAAAAGCACGGGTTCGGCTTACGACCTGGTGTGTTCTGCTACTAATGCAAGCGAAGTATGGGCCATTAAAATTGGTTCTTCAACTTCCTTAAACGGTTTCAAAGTTTTTCATTCTACCAACAAAGGTGTTACCTGGACCAATATCAGCACCAGTATGCTGGATGGAGAAAACCTGCAAAGCATTACCCACCATGCAGGTACCAACGGCGGGGTGTACATTGCCACTACCCGCACCGTGTATTACCGCAACAACACCTTAAGCGACTGGGTTTTGTTCAACACCGGACTTCCGGTACAAACTCCTTCCTTTAAAATACTGCCCGACTACTGGGGCGGAAAAGTATTGACCGCAGGCAGCCGTAGCATATACGAATCCGACTTTTATGAAAAAGCTGCCCCGGTGGCATTTTTTAAAGTCAACAAAACAACTACGGTTTGCAACGGAACCGCCTTAACTTTTATCGACCAGTCTGCCGTTGAAGGCAGCACCGGCATTACCCGCCACTGGGTGTTTACGGGTGGTGTAGCCAGTTCCAGCACAGCCCCGGTGGTAAACGTTACTTATCCCCTGCCCGGTACTTACGCCGTATCGCTTACCGTTACCGATGCCAACGGAACAGACACCAAAACCATTAACAATTTTATTACCGTTACTGGTAGCTGCACCGCCACCACCGATGTGGCCATGAATATCATTAAGGGAATTACAGCCCTTAACAAATGCGTACCGCAAGCCGTTTCGGCCGAGGTAATCAATGCGGGCGCCAACACCATTAACTCTTATACATTAAAAGTCTATTTAGACGGGGTGTTAAACGCCACCCTGCCACAAACCGCAACACTAAGCACGGGGCAAATACATACAGTAAGTCTGGGTAACTTTAACTTTACCAATGTATCGGCTTTTAAAGTTACTGCCGATATGCCCAACGGCGCAACCGACAATACCACCAACAATGCCCAAACGGTTTACATAGGTGGCGATACATTGAATTCCCCTACCGTTACCGTAGTAAGCCAGAGTTCAAATTCCAGTACAGGCCCTGCAGATAATTTATTCGACAACGACAACACCACCATCTGGCACAACAACTGGCAGGCCAATGCGCCCTTACCGCACACCCTGGTATTTAACTTAAGCACTGCTTATAATTTAGGCGGGCTGGATATGCTGAACCGCCAGGACAACTCCAACGGTTACCCCAAAGACATTGAAATATCAACCAGTGCCGATAACATCACCTGGTCGGCACCCACCACCTGGACTTTTGCCGCCACTACCAACTGGCAAAGCGCTTATTTTACAGGAACGGGTGCAAAATATTTGAGGTTAAAAATTATCAGTACTATTTCAGGAAACAACACCTGCTCCATGGCCGAACTCAAACTAAGGGGTTGCAGTACCAACACCATTGCAGTGGAAGAAAAAAAGGCAGGTACGGCTGTAAGTATTTACCCCAACCCCAACACCGGTAGTTTTAACCTTAGCCTGCAAAACCTCGAAGGACATACGGCCCAGGTTAAAATTTATTCGCTGGAAGGAAAATTGGTGTACACAAAAAACCTGGCCTTAAGTAGCCTTGTTACTGAAAACATTAATTTAACTGATGTAGCTGCGGGTATGTACATAGTAAGTGTAAGCACCGACAATTACCTGTCGAATACTAAAATTCAGGTGCAGGATGTGGCGAGGCCAAAGGTGAAGAGGTAAGTGTAAGACTTTTACCACTCAGGCACTCAGGGCACAAAGGGGCACTGAGGCCTTGTATGTTGTACGTTGTATGTTGTATCAAGTCTGGGTACAACATACAATGTACATGGTACAACGTACCCCTATGCTTTTAATAAGGCCGCGCAGCCCTGCGCCTGCAACAAATTCCTCAATACCTTTAGCGACTTCTCCCCTATGCCTTTCATTCCCAATAAATCCTGGCTACTGAAAACAAATACATGAGCCAGGTTTTTGCAGCCCAATGCAGTTAAATTATTGTAAAGGCGTGCAGGGAGTTGGTGTGTATGCAGGGGCGCTTCTAAAAAATCATGCTGCCGGGCGCTGGGTTCCCGTACAATTTTTAAACCGGGCTGGTTCAGCCATTGCAGGTAAAGCTGAGGGTGTTGGCTGAGTTTAACAACAGCAGCGTGCAGGAATTTACGCACGGCCTCGTCGCTGATGTTGAGCCATTGCGCGCAGCGTTTAAAACTACCGCTTTTGCAAAAAGCCTGTAGTATGGTAATTTCATAAAGCGTAAACCTGGGCTGAATGCCTGTGGGGACAATAGTTTTGTTATGTTTTGTTTTCATGAGATTTGAATTAAGAATCTAATCCCATTCACGTATCATGAAAACGGCCGCAACAAAAATTAAGAACAAAATTACATCCCACTAAAGGGATTGAAGTTTCAACTATAAAAAAATTTAAGCCTTGTCCTTCGCTACCTGTAAAACTTTGTATCAGGCTTCATAAAGCGCAAGGTTCAGACGGCTGATTTTAGAAAAATCCTTATCAGCAGTAAGCAAGGGACTGTCTAAAAAAATAGATATTACTGCAATAAGTGTCGGCTATAAAGCTATTCCCACTCATCGCGTAATTTTTTTTGTATCGTTAGCGGATCACTTTTTAATTTTATTACCCCACAATGTTTTTTAGCATTAAAGCCTTTTTTGTTGCGTAGTTTATCCAATAGTTCAAGGATAGTTGCTTTACTACTGCCTTTTTTTATAACGATTACCATGTTAATATTGTTTGGATTATTACAAAGTTAAGGATTTACCGGATAAGAGGGCTTATTTTTAAGGGTTTTTGTTTTGGTTTTCAATTTCCTGATTCCAATACAAAGTATTAAACAGTGGGATATAACACAAGCTGAATACAATGTACAGCGGGCAAACTCAATGCCCCAATGTACAATTAACGCCCGCCAACCGCCTTTTGCAAAACCCCAATCCTTTCGGTACATATCTTCTCCGTAAGTTCTTTCAGCAATTGTACCCTTGCACTTAAGTAATGCAGTTCCTCTTTGGTAATCTTGTAATTCTTTTCGTAGCGGGCATCCACGTAGGCTGCTTTTAACAAATAAAAATGATGGCTTTCTTCATCGGTATTCATAGGAAACACCGCTTCAAAGCGCCGGTCCAGTTCGTTTACCTGTGTACCCAGGCTTTCAATATCGTGGTCCTTCGCCTTATAACCGGTAAACACCATCAATATAGCAGCATAATATCTTTCGGTGGCCTGGTGGAGTTGGAAGGCTGCATTATTTAAGAACTCCATTTTAAATGAGGTTTTAAATATTTCATAAAACTCATTTGCGCCCTTAAACCAATGTGCAAAATCCTCCTGTGCATTTTTCAACACCTCCTGTGGTTTTAGTTTTCGCGGATTGCCCAGATTAAAATTCCCGGTAGTGTACAACATAATGCCCTGGGCACGTATGTCGTTAAACAGGGGGCTGCCCATATCAATTAACTGGTTTACCGAATTAATGCCCTGTATAATGGTACGGGCCGGTGTTTCAATGGGGGTGTTGCGTATGGCCTGGTTTACTTTGTGTTTAAATGCGGCGTTGTTTTCTTTACCGCTGTGGGTGAGTACAATCAGCAAATCAAAATCGGAGCGGTATTCGTAAATACCTCCGTCTTTTACATAAGTATCTTCCACCTGTTCGCCACGGGCATAGCTCCCAAAAAGGATGATCATCTCCACGTTGTTGAACTCCACAGTAAGGGCCTCTACTATGGTAGCTAACTCTTTTTGTTTATGTGCGGGTAAATGTTCTGTGCTGCTTTTCATCTGCAGGATAAAGATAAAGGTTTTTTGTTTTGGGAAAGGGGATTTTTTAACCAGGAATTAAGGCCTTACGAAGCTGAATAAACAAATGGCCTAACAAAGATGAACACAGGTGGCAGTGCTTTTTGTTTGAGTCTTGAAAAAAGCCTAATATTGGCTTGTAATTTTAAAATATAATTGTGACCTAAGTTACATAAAGCCTAACAGTACTGGTTAGGTTTATGTAGTTTTCGTTACACATATAAATAAGTTATAGCACATTATTATGAAGACAATACATATTTTACTTATCATCTTAGTAATTATAGTTTCTTCCTGCGAAGGTGTCAAATATTGTACTTCGACACTTATTAACGAAACAACTAAAGTGCCTGTATCTGGTGCTCAAGTGAACTATTTAGGTCGTAAAGACAAAATAATAAAAAGTACTATAACTGACTCGACAGGTATTATAGTTTTTAACAGTGGTTTGACAGGATATTACTTTGGAGGCCCAAAATTTAAATACCAGATTGTAAAAGACGGATTCAAACAATTAAATGGAAACGAAAAGTATCCTTCACCAGAATTAATATTTAAACCGAAAATTCATGTTGATAATAGTTCACTAATTCAAACATGGTATATAAATAAGGACACGTGTGTTACACCAGAAGAAGTTTCAGAAATGACATTTAAATCTATTAAAACAGGTGATAATTATTGCTCTTGGGAATTTAATCTTGATTCGACATTAAATATTGCCTGCGCCAATAGATATGATGGTGTTTATATTAAAGGAGGGAAATGGAAACTTGAAGATAATATGCTCCGTATTGGGAATTTTAAGTACAATATTGTTAAAATAACTGAAAGCGAATTGACAATTTACAAAATAAAATAACGTGCTATAACAGCACCTACCCAAAAGTGGCGGTTCAGTGGTTAAATCAAGCTTTTTGCTTCTATCAAAGTGTAGGCTCTGCTGACAGTGAAGTGTTTCTAAATCGCCACCTTCGGGTAGCCGCAAACCGTTAGTACCAATTATTACAGACCGACATAAATGACTGACGAGGAAATTCAAAACGCAATTAATAAAGTTGACGGACTTGGTGGAATGACCGTTAATGAAAGACTTTTTGTTAGCGGAGTCATGGACGAATTTGATAACGCGCTTAAAAACGACAAAGAGAAAGCGCGAAGAATATTAGAAATGCTTCACGTAGACAAAGGTTCTATTGATAAAATTGTGAAATAATGACAAGTCATAAACCATTAAAAAGTGTTTCTCACAATTTTGGAAAGCCCCGCCTTCGGCAAGCTGCAAACCGTTATAGCCAATTTTAAAGCGATATCAGTTAAACAGACAAAACAGAATATTGAAACGGAAAGTTATATATGGGCTTTTGACGATTATGCTTCTTGGGGGACTATATTTTGGGCTCCGGTTAGGTTTCGGATTTTTTACGCCTTACAACTCTTTGAAAGCAAGACAGGACATTAAGAATGGACAAATCCAAATCATAGCAATTGGGTTGCCATATATGCCCCAAGTTAGACAGCGATTAGCGAAAGACTATGGTTTTAAATATAATTATGTAGGCTGTAATGCAACGACAGAATTATTGAACGGGACAAAGTATTATAATGAAGTTGTAGAGGGATATTTGACAGAAAAATTTGGAAAGGATTTTTGGGCCAATTTTCACAACCAACTTGATAGCATCGACAGTGCAAAATCAGCTAACCCACGTTAAGCTTAGCGTCCTCGCTAAGCTTGTTTTATTTTGGCCTCCGGCCATTTCAACTCCCGGTTGCCCCGGATATATTTGCTTATAGTACGTTTCACGGAAATTGCGTACTGAAGGTGTGTTAGGTTTTCCGTGCCGCGCAGCGCATTTACACTACAATTAACTCAAATCCAATGCTGTTTGCATGTTTTTTTTCGGGTGGAAAGTGCCCCCGTTGTTCCGGATATATTTCCCTCACGCTTGTTGGCGCGGAAATTGCGCGCCGAAGGTGTGTTAGGTTTTCCGTGCCGCGCAGCATCCATAAATTGAATAAACAGCTATCTTTTTACATTTAACAGGTCGCCCTTACAGGGCTTTATTGTATTTGCTCAATTTTTCTACCAATAGATCGTTCCTACGGAACTGGAATTATGGCTTCGTTATGAGCCAATCATCAAAAAAAATATTTAATCTTTCTACTTGTAATTCATTCATACGGAGCCGGAATCAGGCTCCGTTAGGAGCCAACTATTGGTAGAAAACCCATCACCCAACCCCCCCAAGCTCCGTAGGAGCCGCCTGTATTATTCAATAAACTCAAACAAATATTTTTTATCGTATTCAATTTCAAACTTTTCTAAAAACTGTAGATACTCCTCCCTAAATGTTATTTTCCGGTGATGCTCCTCCTGGTTTAAAATGTATTTTATTACACTATCTGTTTGGCTTTTGCCATACGAAAATGCTCCAAAACCTTCTTGCCAATTAAACTTTACCTTTACCCATTTTTGTTCATTAATAAACTTCGACGACCCCGCTTTAATATCCCTTACCAAATCTGAAATGGCAATATTGGGTTTTAATCCAATTAATAAATGTGTGTGATCGGGCATACAAAATATGGCCAACAATTTTTGCCCCCTGTTGCTCACAATTCCGCTTATGTATTTTTGCAATTCATCGCGATTGCTTTTCAAAATCAGGTTTTCGCGACCTTTAACCGCAAACACTATTTGTATATGTAATTGGGTATAGGTATTGGGCATATTCATACTGTTAAATTAAAAACCAATTCCGTTGGTTACCGGAGTATAGTTAAAATTACATTTAGTTAAACCTTAATTCGTGTCAGAAAATCTTAACAAAGGGTAGACACTTGTTTTTACATTTTATTATTATCACAAATAGGCCGCCCTTACAGGGCTTTACTCTATCTATTTAACCTTTCTACCAATAGTTCGTTCCTACGGAACTGGGAGTTATAGCTCCGTTAGGGGCCAATCATTGGTAAAAGATATTTAACCTTTCTACCAATAATTCGTTCCTACGGAACTGGGATCAGGCTCCGTTAGGAGCCAACTATTGGTAGAAAACCCATCATCCAAACCACAAGCTCCGTAGGAGCGATCATAAACAGGTCGCCCTTACAGGGCTTTATTCTATATGTTTAACCTTTCTACCAATAGTTCGTTCCTACGGAACTGTAATTATGGCTCCTTTAGGAGCCAATCATTAAAAAAGAAATTAATCTTTCTACCTGTAATTCATTCATCCGGAACCAGGATCAGGCTCCGGTAGGAGCCGACTATTGGTAGAAAACCCATCACCAAAAACCCAAGCTCCGTAGGAGCGATCAAAAATAGGTCACCCTTACAGGGCTTTATTCTATATGTTTAACCTTTATACCAATAGTTAGTTCCAACGAAACTGGGATTGTGGCTTCATTAGAACCAATCATTGAAAAAGAATTTTACTCTTTCTACCTATTACTTCATTCATCCGGAACCGGGACCAGGCTCCGTTAGGAGCCAACTATTGGTAGAAAACCCATCATTTAATTTTTTCAAGCTCCGTAGGAGCGACCTTTAGTTTAAGCCGGCAGCAGTGTAAAATCATTGTGTATAGTTTCATTTTTTATTACACTAAAACTTCTTGTTTGTGTTTGCAGGCCCCCTGCACTTACCGTAAGCGTATAAGTGCCGGTTTGCAGGCGGGTAAAGCGGTATTCGCCGGTGGCATTTGTGGTTTTACTATGTGTGGCCAAACCGCTCAGTTCAACCTCTGCACCTG
The DNA here is from genome assembly GCA_023251755.1 of Bacteroidota bacterium. Classification (GTDB taxonomy): domain Bacteria; phylum Bacteroidota; class Bacteroidia; order B-17B0; family Aurantibacillaceae; genus JAHEYF01. Next base: position 3,494 of record JAHEYF010000013.1, on the reverse strand, counting down.
TTAGGGCATGGCCGCGGGTATCGTACACAAAACCTGTGAGGGTAACCGTGTGCCGGTGCCCTATGTCGTTTATAACCCTTACACTCTGGTACTGGTTGTAAAAGCCCGGGTTCGTGTTTTGGTACTGGGCCATTAAAGGGTCTAATTGGTTTTTAAGCAAGGCATTGGCTGCTGTAAAGTGCTGGGCCAGGCTGAGGGTGGCATTGCTCACTATGCTTTTTTGCAAAGCCGGTTTGCCAATAAATGAACTATAGGTATTTATTAAGGTTTGTAAATTGGTTAAACTGGCCGCTGTTGCCCCATAAGCCGTGGTGTTAGCAATATAGGGCTGCAGGGCATCGTGTATGTTCTGGCAAATATCATCCGCATCGGTGTCCGCAGCCCTTGTTATTTCGCTTTTAGTAATGCTCATCACATCAAATAGTATGGCATTGCTTGTGGCCGAAGCATAAGCCTTGCCCGCATTAAGCGTGGCAACAGCTGCAGTTGTCATAGCCTGTCTTGCATTCTCCTTACTTTGGGTGGTACCTATACTACTTGTTTTTTGCACCGTGTCGTTGGCGTTTATTGCATTTACATGGCTGGTAAACGTAGTAAAGGTGGCGTTTACCGCTACATTGGCCACCCAAATGGCGGTGTTGGCATTAAGTAATTGTTCTACTACATCGTACATGTTTAATTCATTGATCTGGTTTCTGTTCATAATTTATGGTTTTAGGGTTTATAATCTTCTTTCCTGTGTTCCAATGCTCAAACTCAGTGCAGGGCAATGCCAAATGAGCAGGTTTAAATTCAAACTACAGTATTTTCATTGGCCTTTGAAGCAAGTACGACGGTCTTCGAACAAAGCAAAACTGCCATTGTAACAGTTACGATGACCTTTGAACAAAACCAAACGGTATTTGAATCAAGCCTGATGGAATTTGAACGATCATAAACTGTCATTGAAGCAGTTTCGATGACCTTTGAACAAAACCAAACGGCATTTGAATCAAGCCCGATGGCATTTGAACGATCATAAACTGTCATTGAAGCAGTTTCGATAACAAATTCAAAGCAACAAACAATAAATTCAGCATAAAACCGGCGAAATACCGTTTAACAAAAATTGTTTTCTTCCTTGTTTAACCTTCAAAGCCTGGGTGGTTGAATCACCAGTGGTGCCCGGCCTTTATACAATACATTTAAAACAAAAAAAAACTAAAATTCGGGGGCAAATATAAATAAACAATTTAAAAATCAAAACGTCTGACTTAATTTTTAACAGTGGCTGACATTTTTTGGAATTCTCCCTTTGATTACACATAAATTCAATAATAAGCCCCCCTTGCCCCGGATATAATTTCCCTCTCTCCTGTTCGCTGATAGTGATTCCGCCATAAAAAAGTAGTTAAGGGACATTCGCATTATTTTTTTACCTTAGGCACCTAACGCATATTGAGGTAAACAGACTAAGACGCAAAAATATAAACATGAAAAAATACACACTCCTTTGTTTACTAATAAGCCTTTCGGCATTTTGTTGCGCCCAAAACTATCGTTTAATCACAGCAAGCTCAACAAACAATTTTATCGACAGCCAGGCCCGCCTTTATTCCATCCGGATAGATTCAACGGCTATTGTGGGTAGCGATACCCTTTTATTCCCTTACAAAATATTATCTCCGGCATATAGTACCAATTGCCAGCTGATGTTAGGCGATTCATCCTGGCTGGGTCATAAAATTATTGCTAACAACAATGGAAACTACGTGTTTTTTAACGCCAATCACGATAGCATCTTCATTCAGCCCGGGGCCGCCCTCAATAACAACTGGAAAATGTTTGCTTTCACAAATGGCAATTACATCCAGGCCACAGTGTCGGGCATAAATTTACAAAGCGCAATGGGCATTCCCGACAGTGTAAAAACCATTTCCCTGCAGGCAAAAAACAGTTCAAATGTGGTCGTTCCAAACATTATCAATGGAACCACACTATCCTTTTCCCAAAACCACGGATGGATTAAAACCCTGAATTTTAAAAAATTTCCTTACGATACAGTTGCCTGTTCATTAACCGCAGCATTAAATTTAACGGCCGCCGGTATTTTTAATTACGCTATTGGCGACGAATTTCATTTTGAAGACCATTACCAGGACCCATTCAGCCCCTCTCACTTTTCTTATAAAAACACGGTCAAAAAAATCCTTTCCAAAACAATTTCCCTCAACCAGGATACGCTCACCTATACCTATGAAAAATGCCAAACCGAAATCAGGAATATTTCAACTCCCTTTCACATCGACACCATTGTGAGTGCCGACACCTCAACCGAAAAAATTATACTTTCCAAAAATCGATTTATGAGCCAGTTGCCCTACGAGCCCTTATCGAGCTTAAACGGTTATTCTATTGCATCCATAAATCAAACGCATCATGTAAGACAAAAAGACCTGTATATTTATTACCAATATATTCCCCCCATTTGCTGGAAAGAAATGTTAACAGGTTATTTACCCTCCCATTACACCTATTTAGACGGTTTGGGCGGTGGTTATTACACAGTAGATTATTACCCCGCCAATTATTTTAAACTGGTTTATTATAAAAAAGGCGCTGTTACCTGGGGAACTCCTTTTATTTGTGAGCCTTTGCCTACAAGCCTGCAACTACTAAAAAACGACAACAACCCAATCAGCATTTATCCCAATCCCTTTTCAGAATACACTACAATTACCTTCAGCAATTACAATCAAGCCGATCATTTTATGTTCAGGCTTTTTGATTGCATAGGCAAGGTATATGCTTCCTTTCCTGTTTTTCAACAACAAATTATACTTCCAAAAAATAATTTAGCCCCGGGTATTTACTTTTACGAGCTAACAAATATTCAACAACAAACCAATTGCAAAGGCAAATTAATTGTAAACTAATCCTGTCTTTTTCTTCAGTTTAATTAGTTTATGAGATAACTTTCCTTGCCCATTCCTCTTTAAGTATTTGGGTGTATAAATTAATTAACTTAGTTTCGATAAAGATTGTATTGCGGCCATATAAGCTGCAAGCAACAAACCTGATTTAACCTGCAATTAAAATCAAAACAACAATTAAAAAACAATTTCAATGAATATCTTCATCATCATTTTACTTGTATTGGCAGGTGCCATATCCCTGCTCTTCATCATTGCGCTTTTTATAAAAAAGGACTACACTATCCATTGTGAAATCATCATCAACGCACCCCTGCAAAAAGTTTTTGACTATATAAAACAACTCAAAAACCAGGACAACTTTAACAAGTGGGTAATGGTGGACCCCGGTATGAAAAAAGAATTCAAAGGAACCGACGGAACAGTAGGATTTATTTACGCCTGGAACGGAAATAAAAAAGCAGGTGAAGGCGAACAGGAAATTAAAAGCATTGTAGAAGGAAAAAGCATTGAAACCGAAATTCGTTTTATAAGGCCCTTTGCATCCGTTGCATACGCCAATATGCATACAGCAGCTGTATC